>NZ_JBJJBV010000079.1:0-24153 GCF_045446735.1 Nocardiopsis protaetiae | reverse complement strand
CCTCCCGGCGGGCGGCCCCCCGGCGCGCCAGGGGGCGCGCATGCGTTCTCTCGTCCTCGGGGGAGGGGGTCAGCGGGGGAGGAGGCCGGTGGCCAGGACTTCGATGATCCCGGGCAGCAGGGCGTCGACGTCCTCGGGCGCGGCGTTGGAGTTGAGGACCGCGAACCCGTGCAGGGCCGCCGACACCGTGAACGCGATGACCCCGGGGTCGCCCGCCGCGATCTCCCCGGTCCGCTGCCCCTCGGTGATGGTGTCCATCACGGTGTCCAGCAGGCGGCCGACCGCCGCGGTCAGCTCCTCGGGCGAGTCGGGGTCGTGCTTGCGCGCGTACATGAGGTCGAGCAGGGCGGCGTTGTCCAGGGCGAACGCCACGTACACGCGCGCCATGGCGAGCAGGCCGCCGCGGGTGTCGCCCGGTTCGGCGGCGGCCGCGGTCAGCTGGTCGGTGAGGCGCTCGAACCCGTTGAGGGCGAGCGCGTCGAGCAGGGCCGTCTTGTCCCGGAAGTGGCGGCTGGGCGCGGCGTGGCTCACCCCGGCCTCGCGGGCCAGTTCGCGCAGGGACAGCGCGGCCGGGCCCCGGGCGGCCAGGGCGCGTTCGGCGCCGGCGAGCAGGACGGCCCGCAGGTCGCCGTGGTGGTAGGGGCGAACGCTCATGGGTCCAGCATAAACGGATGTTTACGGCGACATCATTGTTGTCATTGACAACTTCACCGATCGGCGCCTAGCGTGGAACCATGAACAGCACACCGGTCGCACTCCCCGACCTCACCGGCACCACGGCCGTCATCACCGGCGCCAACAGCGGGCTGGGTCTGGAGACCGCCCGCGTGCTGGCCCGTATCGGAGCCCGCGTCGTCCTGGCCGTCCGCGACGAGGAACGTGGGCGGGCCGCCGCCGCGAGCGTCCCCGGCGAGACCGAGGTGCGCCGCCTGGACCTGGCCGACCTGTCCTCCGTGCGCGCCTTCGCCGACGCCTGGAGCGGCGACATCCACCTCCTGGTCAACAACGCCGGGATCATGGCCGTCCCCAAGGCCCGCACCGCCGACGGGTTCGAGCTCCAGTTCGGCACCAACCACCTGGGCCACTTCGCCCTCACCAACCTGCTGCTGGAGCACGTCACCGGCCGGGTGGTCACACTCTCCTCCCGACTGCACGCCTCGGTCACCGGCATCCGCTTCGACGACGTCGACCTCGAACGCGGCTACACGCCCTACCGCGCCTACGGCCAGTCCAAGCTGGCCAACCTGCTGTTCACCCTGGAGCTCCAGCGCCGCCTCACCGCGGCCGGGTCGCCGGTGCTGTCGGTGGCCGCCCACCCCGGCTACGCCGCCACCAACCTCCAGAGCCACGGCGCCGGCGTGGTGTTCCGGACGCTCCTCACCTCCATCGGCAACCGGCTGTTCGCCCAGAGCGCCGAGGCCGGGGCGCTGCCCACGGTCTACGCGGCCACCCAGGACATGCCCCCGGCCGGGTTCGCCGGGCCGCAGGGGCTGGGCGGCATGCGCGGCGCCCCCGGCCCGTCCTGGCGCAGCCCGGCCGCCCAGGACGAGGACGCCGCCCGCCGCCTGTGGGAGCTGTCGGAGGAGCGCACCGGCGTCTCCTTCCCGCTCAAGGGCTGACCCCCGGACAAGGACGACACGAGGGGCCCGCGCCGGTCGGCGCGGGCCCCCTCGCACGTCCGGACTACGGCGCGAGCGTCAGCTCGTCCACCGCCGCCGCGCGCACCGCGTCCTCACCGAACACGAACGGCATCGTTTCCCCGCGACCCCACGGCTCCAGCTGGTCGTCGTAGTTCGGGTGGAACGCGTGCCCGGAGTTGCCCGTCAGGTGCACCCACGTGGAGGCGTCCCGGTCCGACAGGTCGATCACCATCCGCATCGACGGCACCGCCGTGATCGCGTACCCCTCCTTGTCGTCCCAGCCGGTGGCGTTGACGATCGCCGACCCGCCCGAGCTCTCCACCGGACCCCGGTTGAACAGCCACTCCACCACCCCGATACCCGAGGTGCCGAACGACTGGTGGGTCGCGGTCAGGGTGTGCAGGTCGCCCCAGCGCCAGTCGGCGGGGTCCTCGCCCAGCAGGTCCACCAGCTCCGCGGCGGCGGCCTCCATCGCGGCGGCCAGCACCGCGTCGCGGCCGTCCGCCTCCCCGCCCGCCCACCAGACGGCGTCGGGGTCCTCCAGCAGGGCGCCCACCACGTACATGCCGCGCGAGTTGCCGGTCATCGCGACCGGGTCCAGCTCGTCGAACAGCACCGGCAGCAGGTGCCGCCAGGTCGCCTGGTAGAACGCCGCCCCGGCGGAGTCGGGCTCGGTGTACAGGTCCCAGTCGCGCAGCAGCTCCTGGCCCTGCGCGGCGACGCCGGTCACCTCGACGTCCAGCAGGTGGGGGACGATCCCCTCGGCGCCCAGGTGGTAGGAGTCCATGTGGATCTCCGACATGTCCGCGCCGGTCACCGGGCCCGCGGCGATGGCCTCCTCCAGCAGGTCGTTGATGCGCTGGGAACGGTAGCCGTAGTCCCAGTCGTCGGTGAGCAGGTGCGGGTAGTCGGCGTCCACACCGGACTGGTTGGCGGTGACGATGAACCCGGACCCGGGGTTGTACACGCTGGGGAGCTCCTCGAAGGGGATGTACTCCTCCCAGTCGTAGGCGGAGTCCCAGCCGGGCGCCGGGTAGCGGCCGTCGCCCTCGCCGCGGACGGGGACCGTGCCGGGCGCCTGGTAGCCGATGTTGCCCTCGTTGTCGGCGTAGACGAGGTTCTGGGCGGGCACCGAGAACCCGCTCGCGGCCCGCCGGAAGTCCTCCCAGTCGCGGGCGCGGTTCATGACGAACAGGGCGTCGGCGGTGGTCCCGGGCGACAGCGCGGTCCACTGGAGGGACACCGCGTACTCGGCGCCCTCCTCGGCGCCCTCCACCGGCGGGGCCTCGGCGATCCGGGCCAGGTCCCCGCCCGCGACGGTGTCGGACATCAGCGGGCCGTGGTGGGTGGAGCGGACGGTGATCTCCACGTCCTCGCCGCCGGCGACCCTCACCGTCTCGGTGCGGGTCTCCAGGGGCCGCTCCTCGCCGTCGACGATGTAGGAGTCGCCCTCGATCCGCTCGACGAACAGGTCCATCACGTCGGGGTTGAGGTTGGTGAAGCCCCAGGCGATCGACTCGTTCTGCCCGATGACCACGCCGGGCAGCCCGGAGAACCCGAACCCGGCGACGTCGAACGGGCAGGCCTCGCTCAGCTCGGTGCAGTGCAGGCCGACCTGGTGCCAGGTCGAGGGCATGGCCGCGCCCAGGTGGGGGTCGTTGGCCAGCAGGGGCAGGCCCGACTCGGTGTGCTCGCCGCCCACGACCCACGAGTTGGAGCCCAGGTCGGGGCTGCTCCGGGGGCCGAGCATCTCGGGCAGGGCCAGCGCGCGGTCGTACACGGCGCCGACGGCGGCCATGGCCTCCCCGGGCAGCTCGGGGGTGCGCCGCGCGTCGGCGGGGTCGGCCTCGGGCCCGGTGGCCAGCAGCTCGTCGGTGTCGGTGATCGGCCGGTGCTCCTCGTAGGGGTACTCCGGGTACAGCTCGGCGATCTGCTCCTGCGTGAACCCCAGGCCGAGCAGCTGGGCGCGCTCGGTCTCCTCGCGCATGTTGCCGCCCAGGTCCCAGGCCATGGCCTTGAGCCAGGCGAGGCTGTCGACCGGGTCCCAGGCCTCGATGGTGTGGCCGCCGTTGAGCACGCCCAGCAGCGCGTACTCCAGGCTCGCCCCGGCCCCGTCGTTCTCGTCCAGCCAGGCGTTGACCCCGGCGGCGTAGGCGTCGAGGTAGCCCTTGGTGTCGGGGGCGAGCAGGGCGTACTCCTGCTCGGCGACGTGCCGCCAGCCCATGGTGCGCAGGTAGACGTCGGTGTCGACCTGGGCCTCGCCGAAGAGCTCGGCGGTGCGCCCGGCCGTCACGTGGCGGCGGAAGTCCATCTCCCAGAACCGGTCCTGGGCGTGCACGTAGCCCTGGGCCATGAAGAGGTCGTGCGCGTCGTCGGCGTACACGTGGGGGACGCCGTACTCGTCGCGCAGGACGGTGACCTCGGCGTTCAGCCCGGGGAGGGCGATCTCTCCGGAGGTCTGCGGGAACGACCTGCGCACGGTCCACACACCCAGGAGCGCGCCGACCAGCGCGAGCACCACAACGGTCGAGAGAACGCCCAAAAGAACACGAACAAGGACACGCTTCCGCAATACACCCATGGCGGAACCTTAGGGTGTGGCAGGTCACACGCTCTATAGCTGAATAGTGAGGAAACCTCATTGTTACCTGCGGGTAAACCGAGGTCAGGCGCGCCGCGCCCGCGCCAGCAGCACCACCGCGGGGAACACCGCCACCGCCATGACCCCGAAGTAGACCGGAACCGCCGCCTCCAGCAGCCACCCGCCCAGCGCCGGTCCGACGAAGAACCCCAGGTAGCGCAGCTCCGACAGGCCGAAGTAGGTGCCCTTGCGGTCGGCGGACGCCAGCGTGTGCACCGCGATGTCGGGCAGGGGCAGCAGGACCGCCTCGCCCAGGGTCCAGAACACCACCGCCGCGAACAGCAGCGACACGTGTACGGGCGAGATCCAGAAGAGGACGAACGCCACCGCGAAATTCGCGCAGCCCGCAACCGTCAGCACGCCCGGGCCGACCCGCTCCGACCACCGGATCACCAGCGGCTGCACCGCCAGCGCCAGCACCGCGTTGGTGACGAGCAGCGCCGCGAACAGGTACTCGGTCCGGTCACCGAGGAAGCCGCGCATGTACAGCGGGATCACGGTGTCCATCTGGGAGAACACCAGGAACACAGCCCCGCCCGCCCCGATCGCGGCCAGCAGCCGCCGGTCGCGCAGCGCCGTGCCCACCGGGACCCGGCCCGCGGCCGGGTCGGGCGCGTCCAGCCGGGCCAACCGCCCGCCCCGGACCGCCACCAGGAACAGGTACAGGGCGAAGAACCCGGCCGGGACCAGGAAGAACGCGGCCGGGCTCAGGGAGTACAGCACCCCGCCGATCGCCGGTCCCACGATCGCGCCCACGCACAGGGTGATGTACCGGACCCGGAAGATCCGCCCGTCGCCGCCGTCCACCAGCGACAGCAGCTTCTTCATGGACGGCTCGACCAGGGTGCGGGCCGCGCCCAGCAGCAGGAACAGGGCGACGATGCCGACCGGGGAGGAGGTCGCCGCCAGCGCGCAGTACACCGCCACGTTCAGGGCCAGGCCCAGGCGGATGAGCCGCACCGCCCCGAACCGGTCGGTGAGCGCCCCGCCGCCCAGCCCGCCCAGGGCGGCGATGAGCGGGATCGCGCCGACCACCGCGCCGATCGCGGCAGGGGACAGCGAGGTGCGGTCGTCCAGGTAGAGGGCCGCGAAGGGCAGCGCGGCGAAGAACGCCATCGCGTTGAGCAGGGCGCCCAGCACCAGGGTGCGTTCGTCGCGGCCCATCCGCCGCTGCGCCGTCGCGGTCATCGCCGCCCCTTCCGTCACCGGCGCAGGAGTATGGCGGGCGGCGCCGACATTCCTAGGCGGACGCCGCCGACGGTACGGCCGGCGGGGCGGGCAACAGGTCCGGGCCCAGGTCGCCGCGGCCGGTGAGGGTCCAGGCCGGGCGGGCCGCCACCGCGGCCAGGGCACGCCGGGTGATGTCGGCCCCGGGGGCGAGGGAGACGTCCAGGTGGGAGTCCAGGAAGGACAGACGCATGACCACATCCTTGCTCGGTTCCGTGACCGGATGTACACGGGGGCGGATCGCCCGCCCCCGTGCGGGTGCGGCGGCCTGGACCCGGTCAGGAGGCGGTGACCTCGACCAGTCGCTCGGCCAGCAGCGGAACGCTGTAGTAGTCCATCCGGAACGACGACGGGCCCAGGGTGAACACCCGCTCGTCCTTCCACGACTCCAGGCTCTCCAGGTTGGGGGCGGCCTCCAGGTAGTCCCCGGTCTCCTGGCCCTCGATGTTGACGAACAGCAGGGTGGCGCCGTCCAGGTCGGAGGCCCGCTCGGTGGACAGCTCCACGATGTCGTCGCGTTCGCCCCAGGCCTTGGGGGCGTCGGGGTCGATCTCGACCTCCTGGAGGGTCAGCCCGAGGTCGGCGGCGAGGCGCCCCTGGGCGGACTCGGGGGTGAACACGTTGAACCCGTTGGGGGTCGCGGTGAGGATCGCCACGGGGTGCTCGGTGGACAGCCGCTCGGAGGTGTCCTCAAGCAGGGTCTCGTACTCGGTGGCGATCTCCCCGCCGCGCTCGTCGAGGCCGAGTGCCTCGGCGTACTGCCGTGTCACGTCGAGCCAGGGGGTGTCGGACTCGCCGTAGACGATGGTGGGGGCGATCTGGGAGAGCTGCTCGTAGGTGGCCTCGTCGATGGCGTCGGCGCCGAACCCGTTGCCGACGATGAGGTCGGGTCCGGTGGCGGCGATCGCCTCCACGGGCACCTCGGGGCCGGGCAGCGCCTCGACGCCGCGCTCGTGGGCGAGTTCCGCCCAGTGGGCGAAGAAGCCCTGGTCGTCGGTGAGCGCGCTGGTGCCGGTGCCGACGGACGCGACCAGGGGGACGTCCAGGCTGAGCATCACGGGGGCGGTGGTGACGCTCGCCGAGACCATGTTCCGGGGATCGGCGGGGATCTCGGTCTCGCCGTAGAGGTGGGTGACGGTGCGGGTCTCCCCGGCGCCGGAGTCGGCGTCCTGCGATCCGGCGGAGTCGTCGCCCCCGGTCCCGCAGGCGGTGAGGGCCAGGACCAGGGCGGATCCGACGGCTAGGCTGTGGAGGAGAGTTGCTTGCTTCATGACAAGAATAGTTAGGTATGGCTATCCTTAATTTCAATTCGGTGGAAGTGAGGGATCGATGACCGTTCCGTCCTCCGCGCGCGTCGGCACGTCCGGCATGCCCGGCACGTCCGGCGCGCCCGAACCCGATCGGCCCACCGCGCGCGACGCGGGCGAGGCGCTGCTGCGCGTCGCCCACCGGGTGGAGGGCCTGCTGTCCGAGCTGGCCGCCGAGCACGGGCTCACCGCGTTCCAGGCCCGCACCCTGCGCGCCCTGCACGACGTCTCCTCGCAGGGGGGACTGGCCACCCAGCTGGGCTGCACCGCCTCGCGCGTGTCGATCGTCACCCGGGAGCTGGAGGAACGCGGACTGGTGCGCAAGGTCGCCTCCATCAGCGACCGGCGCATGCGGGTGGCCCGGCCGACCCCGGAGGGGACCCGGATCGTCGAGTCCATCGGCGCCGGGCTCGTCGAGCGCTCCCCGCTCAGCGCCCTGCCCGAGGACCGGATCGCCGCCCTGTTCCGGCTGCTGGCCCGACTGGAGGCCGTCCCCGAGGCCTGAGGCACCGCACGACCACGCACGGAAAGGCACCCATGCGGACCCACACGATCCCCCCGCGCCTCAAGCGCACCGTCCGCCCCGAACGCGTTCCCACGCCCGGCATCGAGCGGGCCGCCCGGGACACCGCGGGGTTCTGGGAGTCCGTCCGGCGCACCGGCACCCCGCTGGTGGGGGAGGCCGACGCCGAGGGCCGCCGCACCGTCACCTTCCTGTGGCGGGGCGGCGACGAGCTCGCCGACGTCCTGCTGGTGGCCAACAAGGTCGCCGACGCCGACTCCTACGACCACAACCGCATGGAGCGCCTCCCCGGCACCGACCTGTGGCACCTCACCTACCGCATGCGCGGCGACTGGCGGGCCTCCTACACCGTCGCGCCGGTCCCCGCCGGCGCCGGGTCGGACGACCCCGCCGCCCTGCCCGAGACGCTGCGCGTCCGCCGCGAACGCGCCCTCGCCGTCTCCGACCCCGCGGACCGCCCGGCCGTCGCCCGCTGGTTCGCCGCCCTGGCCCACGCCGTCGCCGACCCGCTGGCCCGCGAACGGCTGGACGGCGGCCACTCGGTGGTGTCCCTGCCCGAGGCACCCGCACCCCTGGCCGGGGCCCCCGACGCACCCGCGGGCCGGGTCGAAGAACACCGGTTCACCAGCGCGGTCCTGGGCGACAGCCGCCCCGTGTGGGTGCACGAACCCGCCCGCCGGCCTCCCGGGGACCGGCCCTGGCCCGTCGCCCTGCTGCTGGACGGCCGGGACTGGCACACCGACCTGCCCCGCACGCTGGACGGCCTCGTCCACGCCGGGACCCTGCCGCCCATGCTCACCGTCATGGTCGACTCCCTGGGCTTCGCCTCCCGCAGCGAGCAGCTGGCCTGCTCCGACGACTTCGTCCGCGCCCTGGGCGGCGAACTCCTGCCCTGGCTGGGCGGGCGGTACCCGATCAACGCCGACCCCCGCCGCACCCTTGTCGCCGGGCAGAGCCTGGGCGGGCTCACCGCGGTGCACGCCGCCCTCACCGACCCCGACCGGTTCGGCCGGGTGGTCTCCCAGTCGGGCTCGTTCTGGTGGCCCAACGTGGCGGTGACCGGCGGGGAGAGCGAACGCACCACCGGCCGGGCCACCGCCGCCGACCGCCTCCCCGACCGCGTCCACCTGTCCGCGGGCACCCACGAGTGGTCGCTGCTCGATCCCAACCGGCGGCTGCGCGACGCCCTGGCCGCCCGCACCGCCGAGCTGGGCGGTGACCCGGCCGGGGTGCGGCTGGAGGAGTACCACGGCGGCCACGACCGCGCCTGCTGGCGGGCCGGGCTGCCGGCCGCCCTGGCCTTCGCCACCGACGACTGGGAACGCTAGGGGACCCGGAGGTCAGAGGCGGGCGCCCGCCTCCGCGGCCTCGCGGCGCAGGCGCCCCACCACCTCGGCGGCCGGGTCGTCGGTGGCCCGCCCGAAGCCCGTCCCCGCCCACAGCGCCATGCCGCCGGCGTCGGCGGAGCTTGCCGCGGCCGCCCGCAGCGGCCGGGTCATGTGGTGCAGCTCCGGGTAGGCGTACGGGGCCTTGGGGTGCTCGGTGATGAACCGGTTGACCAGGCCGCGCGCCGGACGCCCGGTGAACGCCCAGGTCAGGGTGGTCTCGGTGAACGCGGGGTCGATCAGCGCCAGCTTGTGGGCGGGCTGGGCCCCGCTCTCGGGGCAGCGCAGGAACGCCGTGCCCAGCTGCACCGCCGCCGCGCCCGCGTCCAGCACCGCCGCTGCCCCGCCGCCCGTCATGATCCCGCCCGCGCCGATCACCGGGACCTCGACGGCCGCGGCCACGTCGGCCACCAGCTCCACCGTCGGCAGCTCCCCGCCCCGCGTCGGGTCGAACGCGGCCCGGTGCCCGCCCGCCTCCACACCCTGCGCGCACAGGCCGTCGGCGCCGCGGGCCACCGCCAGCAGCGCCTCGTCCACCGAGGTGACGGAGACGACCACCGCGGACCCGGCCTCCTGGAGGCGGCGCAGCACGTTGCCGTTGGGGCAGCCGAACGTGAAGCCCACGACCGGGACTTCGAGCCGCTCCAGCAGGTCGATCTTGGCGTCCCAGGCGTCGTCGTCGTGGACCGGCTCGCCCGCCGCGGTGCCGTACCGCGCGGCGTCGGGCTCCAGCTCCTCGCGGTAGTCGCGCACCGCGGAGGGGTCCCCGGCCGGGCCGGGCACGAACACGTTCACCCCGAACGCCGTCACCCCGAGCCCGCGCACCCGCGCGACCTGCTCCTCCACCCGCTCCGGCGCCAGGTACCCGGCGGCCAGGAACCCCAGGGCCCCGGCCCGTGTCACCGCGTCCACCAGCTCGGGGGTGGAGGCCCCGCCCGCCATGGGCGCCTGGACGAGCGGCCGTTCCCGCAGCAGATCCGACAGATGACTCATGATCTCCCCCGCTCTCCCCGGTCACGTGCAGGGTAGCCGACCCGGTTCCGGCCGCCGGGGCCGACCCGGTTCAGTCCACCGATTCTTCGGATATGTCCGCCCGTGCCTTTTCCCGGGGGTCGAAGAAACGGCGCGATTCGGGAAAAGCGAACGCCAGCGGGACCACCGCGAGGGACCCGGCCGCCGAGAACGCCAGAACGGCCACCATCGCCGATTCCAGGCCCCACGCGTCCCACGCCCATCCGAAAACGGCGTACGTCGCGCCGATCACGGCCAATCCGAGGAACGACATCACCGAGAAAAGCGTATTGCGCGCCTCGTCGCTGTACATGAGGTGCTCCCACGCCACGAACAGCGCCTGGGCCAGACCGAGCAGGAATTCGGCCACCACCAGCCCGACCAGCAGCGGCAGCACGTCCCAGGCCACCAGGAACAGCGGCACCGTGGTGGCCAACGCCGTCAGCGGCGCCCACAGGTGCGGGTTCCGCGGGTCGACGAACCGGGAGCAGGCCGCCCCCACCGCCAGCGCCAGGGTCATGCCGAGCAGCACCAGGCCGTTGAACCGGACGTCGCCCCCGTACTCCCGCGCCACCAGCGGCTGCCAGCAGATGACCAGCACCACCTTGCCCGGGGTCGAGAAGAGGACCAGGGCGACCAGCGGCACGTACCGCCGCCCCGCCAGCGCCGTCACCGACTCCTTGAGCAACCCGGCGACCGAGACGTCCGGCCGGCCGGGGGAGCGCGGGAAGACCAGCGGGGCCGCCAGCCCCAGGCCCACCAGCAGCACGCCCGCGGCCAGGATGAGCAGGTCGGCGGAGAGCCAGGTCCCGGCGACCAGCACCGAGGCGGCGCCCGCCACCCCGCCCAGCCGCGAGGCGACCTGCCCCCAGCGGGTCACCCGGGCCACCCGCGCGGTCCGGTCGTGGACGCCGACCCGGTTGACCACCAGCGCGGTCAGGGCGCCCGAGTACAGGTGGTAGCCCACCGCCCACAGCGTCGCGCCGACCATGGTCACGGCCAGGGCGTCGGCCCAGCCGAACAGGGCGAAGCCCGCGCCCCACACCACCAGGCCCACGGAGAGCAGCCGCCGGTGCCCGTAGCGGTCGCCCAGCGCCCCGCTGGGCGCCTCCGCGGCCAGCCCGAACAGGGTGGACACGGCGACCATGGTGCCCAGCACCGCGGGTTCGAGCCCGCGGCCGAGCAGAACGGTGATGAAAACCGCGCCGAAAGCGAAATCCGCGCCGGTCGAGGCCAGCGAGAAAAGGGCGTACCTGCGGAGCAGGGGTGGTCGTGAGGGCGGTTCTCCTGCGTCCACGGCGGGCCTCCCGTAAAGGGCGGGATCCGGAAAAGGGTACGCGTAATACACGTCGGTTCCGGAAGGGGGTCCAACGTTAGCACCGGCGCCTTTTCCGGGGCCATCGGATTTCCCGGAGGCCCCGGTCGGACCGACGCCCTCAGCCGATCTTCGCGGGCGCGTGGAACAGCGGCAGCAGGACCGTGTCCACGATCTCCTCGATCGCGCCGTCCCCGACCCGGCCCTGGTGGAACAGGAAGTGGTTGCGCAGCAGCGCCTGCCCCGTGTCCAGGCGCCACGGCGAGACCGGGCCGGGGTCGATCTCCCCGCGCCGCGCCGCGCGCTCGACCACCTCGGCCATCATCGTGCGCCCGCGCCCCTGGGAGCGTTCGCGCAGCGCCGTGATGCGCTCCGGCTCGGGCAGCGCCTCCGCCATCAGCCCGCGCAGGGCCTCGCCCGCCGGACCGGCCAGGTGGTCGGCCATCAGCCGCAGCAGCCCGAGGAGGTCCCCGCGCAGCGACCCGTGGTCGGGCAGGGACCCGTGGTCGGGCAGCAGCGCGTACACGGCGTCCATGACCAGCTCGCCCCGTGTGTTCCAGCGGCGGTACAGCGACGCCTTGCCCGCCCCGGCGCGCTCGGCGACGCCCTCCATGGTCAGGGCGGCGTAGCCGTGTTCCTCCAGTTCGGCGACGGTCGCCTCCAGGATCGCCGTGACCAGGGAGTCGCCCCGGCGCCGGGAGCGCTTGCGGTGGTCGTCGGCGTCGGTGTCGGCGGTCATGCCGGGCATTCTAGGACGCCTCCGTGACCAGGCCGGTGTCCCCGTCCACGGTGACCCGGGCGCCGTCGGCCAGGACCGAGGTCCCGTTCCCGGTGCCCATCACCGCCGGGATGCCGTACTCGCGGGCGACGATCGCGGCGTGCGAGCCCATCGACCCGGTGTCGGCGACCACCGCGGCGGCGCGCCGGAACAGCGGCGTCCACGACGGGTTGGTGGTGGGGCAGACCAGGATCTCGCCCGCGCCCAGCCGGTGGAAGTCGTCCGGGCCGCGGACCACGCGCACGGTCCCGGTGGCCCGCCCCGACCCCGCCGGGGACCCGGTGGCCAGCGCGTCCCCGCCGGAGCGGCGCGGGTACACCCGGGCCAGGTCCAGCAGGCGCACCCCGGTCAGCTCCTCGCGACGGGCGGCGCGGGCGCGCACCAGCGACCGGAGCCGGTCGGCGGTCTCCGCGGGGACCGCACCGGGGTCCGCCACCTGTGCCACCTCGGCCATGCGCAGGTGGAACACCTCGGCCTCCGCCCTCAGGACCCCGGCGCGGGTGAGCCTGCGGCCCATCTCCAGCAGGGCGCGGCGCAGCGCGGGCAGCGGGGCGGTGAAGAAGAAGTGCGTGTCCTCGCGGAACGCCACCCCGTACTGGGCGGCCCGCACCCACCGGGTCATCCGCGCCCGGGCCCGGCGCCCGCGCAGCAGCGGGTGCTCCAGCAGCGCCGCCAGCGCTCGCTCCGAACGCGATCCGGGGTCCTCCGCCCGGGGTTCGTCGACCATGACCCGGACCAGGCCGATCACGCTCTCGGGCACCTCGCCCAGGGTGGGCGGGCTGACCAGCAGCGGGCTCGCGGTCTCGCGGCGGCCGAACTCGCGCAGGAACACCTCCAGGGCCTCGGCGAACCCGGTGCCCGCGCCGACCCGCCCGGCGCGCACCCGCGCCAGGACCTCCTCGGGGGAGGCCTCGGCGAACAGCCCCCGCAGCCCCGCGTCGCCGCGCACCAGGCCGGCCAGGTCCTGGAGCGCGCGGTTGGCGTCCTCGGTGCGGGTGTGCGCCCCGCCGGTGAGGTCGCCCAGCAGTGCGCGGCGGCCCAGCAGGGCGAGGGTCGCGGTGAGCCGGGCCAGCGAGACGGCCGCGCCCGGCAGGTAGTCCAGCCGCAGTTCACGGCAGGGGTCCAGCAGGCCGATCGCCTCCTCGGGCACCGCCAGCAGCTCCGGCCAGGCCAGCGCGGCCGGGTCGCGGGCGTCCAGCTCCTCCACCCGGCGCAGGAAGTCGAGGAACCGCGGGTCCTCGCGCCAGGCGGTGATCCTCCGGGTGCGGGCCTTGCGCACGAGCCGGAACGGGGTGAGCAGGGCCCGCGGCACCGGGTGCGGCGCGGGCGGGACGAGCTCGACGACCACCCCGTCCTCCTCGCGCAGGAAGCCGTCGAACGCGCCCACGATCCCGTACTCGTGCGCGATGTCGCGCATCATCGCCGACGGGCCCCGGCCCAGCCAGGTGTCGACGTCCATGGGGTAGGGCCGGACGGGCACGTACTCGCTGAGGACGGTCGCCATCAGCCGCTGCCGCCTGTTCAGCGGCACCGACTCCGGGGGCAGGGCGGTCATCGGGCGCGACTGCACGATGTGGACCCGGCCCGCGGCCAGCGCCCACTCCATGTCCTGGGGGCGCCCGAAGTGCTCGGCCGCCGCCCGCCCGTACCCGGCCAGTTCGCGCAGGACCCCGTCCGGCAGCGGGCTCCGGCCCCCGCCCTCGCCGGGGCGCTCGTGCACGATCCCGCCGCCGGGGACCGGCCGCACGACCACCTCGGAGCGGCCGGGCCGGTGCTCCAGCACCCGCCCCTGCCGGTCCAGGGCGTAGTGGTCGGGGGTGACCAGGCCCGACACCACGGCCTCCCCGAGCCCCCGCCCGGACTCCACGACGATCCGCCCCCGCTCGCCCGAGACCGGGTCGGCGGTGAACATGACCCCGGCGGCCTCGGACTCCACCATGGCCTGGACGACCACCGCGATACGCACCCCGGCCGGGTCGACCGAGCGGGCGCGGCGGTAGGCCGCCGCCCGGTCGGTCCACAGCGACGCCCAGCAGCGGCGGACCGCGTCGACGACCCCGTCCGCGCCGACCACGTTGAGGTAGGTGTCCTGCTGCCCCGCGAACGCCGCCCCGGGCAGGTCCTCGGCGGTGGCGCTGGAGCGCACCGCCACCGGGACGCCGCCCATCCGGGCGTGCGCGTCGGCGATCGCGGCGCGGACCGCCTCGGGAACGGGGGCGGACTCCACCGCGGCGCGCAGCGCGGCCGGGTCGGGGTCCGGGCCAGCGAGCAGGCCGGCGAGCCCGGCCCCGTCCACGGCGGCCGCGTAGGCGTCGGTGGTCACCACGAACCCCGGCGGCACCGGCAGCCCGGCGCGCAGCAGCTCGCCCAGGTTGGCGGCCTTGCCGCCGACGGCGGGCAGGTCGTCGGCCCCGAAGGTGTCCAGCGGGGCGACCATCGGGGTCGCGGCGGTCGGGATCATCGCTCCTCCAGGAGGGTGTCGGTGTCGGTGCGCAGCGGGGTGCGGGGCAGGGCCAGCGCGAGCAGGGAGGCGGCGCCCAGCAGCGGCGCCATGACGAGCAGGGAGTCGGCGACGGCCCCGCCGAAGGCGGCCGCCACCTGGTCGCGGGCCGCCGGGGGCAGCGCGGCCAGCGCCTGGGGGGTCGGGGTGTCCACGGCCAGGCCCGCCGGGAGCCGGGCGGCGAAGGAGCCGGTGACCAGGGCGCCGGTCACCGCCACCCCGGCGCTCGCGCCGATCTGGCGCAGGAACAGCACGGTGGAGGTGGCCGCGCCCAGGTCGGCGCGGTCCACCGAGTTCTGGGCGGCCAGCAGCACCACCTGCATGACCGCGCCAACACCGACGCCGATCACGAGCAGGACGCCCACCAGGGCGACCGGACCCAGGCCTGCGCCGAACAGCCCGAACAGGGCCAGCCCCAGC
The DNA here is from genome assembly GCF_045446735.1 of Nocardiopsis protaetiae. NCBI lineage: Bacteria > Bacillati > Actinomycetota > Actinomycetes > Streptosporangiales > Nocardiopsidaceae > Nocardiopsis > Nocardiopsis protaetiae. The sequence goes on along the minus strand of NZ_JBJJBV010000079.1, from coordinate 9,406 downwards.
CCGGCCAGGGCCGTGCCCAGCACCGGGTGGCGGCGGTAGCGGCCGGTCCGGGTGATCAGCCGCCCGGACACGACCATCGAGGTCAGGGCGCCCGCCATCAGCGCGGTCACCGACAGCCCGGCCGCGGTCGCGCTCAGACCCAGACTGATCTGCGCGAACGCGGGCAGGTAGGTGAGGGTCCCGAACAGCCCGAACCCGACCACCAGGCTCAGCGCGGCGGGCACGGCGAACCCGCGCGGGCGCAGCAGCCGCGGCGGCAGCACCGGGTCGCGGGCCAGCCGTGCCGACACCGCCCACCCGGCCAGCCCGGCCGCCGCGACCCCGGCCCACACCGGCACCGCCCAGCCGGGCCGGGTGACGGGGGACAGCAGGGCGTCGCAGAGCAGGACCGTCCCGACCACGGTCGCGGCCAGGGCGCCCGCCCCGGCCAGGTCGAGCGGCGGCCGGTCGGCGGCGGGCCGGGTGCGCAGGCCCAGGGCGATCGCGACGAACGCCGCCGTCGCCGCGGGCGGGTGGACCAGGAAGATCCACCGCCAGGACAGCAGGTCGACCACGATCCCGCCGAACAGCGGGCCGCCCACCGCCGCCAGGACGTAGACCGCCCCGAACAGCCCCAGGTAGCGGCCGCGTTCGCGCGGCGGGACGAGCTCGCCCAGGGCCGCCTGGGCGCCGACCACCAGGCCGCCGCCGCCCACCCCCTGGAGGACCCGGGAGGCCAGGAACGCGGCGGGGGACCCGGCGAGGGCGCAGCCCAGCGCGCCGGCGCCGAACAGCACGACGGAGGCGAGCAGCAGCGGGCCGCGCCCGTAGCGGTCGCCGAGGCGGCCGTGCAGGGGCATCGCCGCCGTCGCCGCGGCCACGTAGGCGGTGACGATCGCGGGCATCCACGCGAGTCCGCCGAGGTCGGCGGCGATGGCCGGGAGCGCGGGGGTCAGGGCGGTCTGGTCCAGGGCGCCGAGCAGCATCGCCGCGAGCAGCCCGGGCAGGGCGCGCGCCACGGGTGTCGGTCGCCCGGCCATGCCCTCACCTCCGTTAGAGAACGGTGCGTTCCCTCAAGGCTAGGCTTCACCATTAAGAAACGCAACGTTTCTTAACGGGGAAATGTGCCGGAGGACACCGGGGGTGAACGGCACCCCGCCCGAGCGGCCCGGATACGCTCGGCGCGACAGCGACCTTGCAGGAGGATGACCACATGACAGCGACCGCCGTCGTCACCGGCGCCAGCAGCGGAATCGGCGCCGCCACCGCCCGGGGCCTGGCCGCCCAGGGCTACGACGTGGTCCTCGTGGCCCGCCGCGCCGACCGCGTCGAGGAGCTCGCCGCCGAACTCGTCAAGGACGGGCACAGCGCCGGCGCCTACGTCCTCGACGTCACCGACCGCGAGGCCGTCGACGCCTTCGCCGCGCAGCTCCCCTCCTGCGACGTGCTGGTCAACAACGCCGGCGGCGCCATCGGCACCGAGACCGTCGCGGCCGGCGACCCCGCCGACTGGCGGGCCATGTACGAGGTCAACGTGCTGGGCGTGCTCAACGTGACCCAGGCCCTGCTGCCCAAGCTCATCGACAGCGGCGCGGGCACCGTCCTGGTGGTCAGCTCCGTCGCCGGGCACGTCGTCTACGAGGGCGGCGGCGGGTACGTGGCCGCCAAGCACGGCGCCCACACCCTGGCCGCGACCCTGCGCCTGGAGCTGTGCGGACAGCCCGTCCGGGTCCTGGAGGTCGCCCCCGGCATGGTCAAGACCGAGGAGTTCTCCCTCAACCGGCTGCGCGGCGACGCCGAGGCCGCCGAGAACGTCTACGCGGGCGTGCCCGACCCGCTCAGCGCCGAGGACGTCGCCGACACCATCGTGTGGGCGATCACCCGGCCGCCGCACGTCAACATCGACCTGATGGTGGTGCGCCCCCGCGCCCAGGCCGCCCAGCACAAGATCCACCGGGTGAAGCAGGACGACTGATCCGGCTCCGGCTCCGGCTCCGGCCCCGGACACACGAGAACGCCCGCCCCGCACGGCTCTGCGGGGCGGGCGTTCTCGTGTGCGCGGCGCGGCTCAGTCCAGCTCGGAGGCCAGCAGCTCGGCCAGGGACTCCAGGGCGGCGTCGGCGCCCTCGCCCTCGGCGGCGATGGTCACCTCCTCGCCGTGCTTGACCCCCAGGGTCATCACGGCGAGCAGGCTGCCCGCGTTCACCGGGTCCTTGCCCACCGCGGCGACGGTCACGGGAAGACCGGTGGCGGTGGCGGCCTGGACGAAGAGGGTGGCGGGACGCGCGTGCAGTCCTTGGGCGGAACCGACGGCTACGGTGCGCTGGGGCATCTGCTGCTCCTTGTGAGGGGCCGGTGGGCCGGTCAGGGTCGCTCGACCAGGGAGTCGAGGGTCCAGGAGGGGTCGGGCTCGGTCACCACCCCGACGGCGTCCGGCTCGACGTCGTCGGGTGCGGGGATGGTCGTTCCGGGCAGGGACACCGCCGCGGTCCCCCAGGCCACCGCGTTGCGCAGGCGGTCCACGGGGGAGTCGGCGGGGGTGAGGAACCCGGCGAGGGCGCAGTCGCCCGCGCCCACGGTGCTGCGGGTGCGGACCCGGGGGCCGCGCGCCCACCAGGAGTGCTCGGGCCCCACGAGTATGGCACCGTGCCCGCCCAGCGTCACGAGCGCGGAGCCGTTGCCCGAGGAGAGGAGCTCGCGGGCGGCCGCCACGACCTCTCCGACGGTGGCGGGGGTGCGCCCGGTCAGCTCCGACAGCTCTTCCAGGTTGGGCTTGGCCAGGCTGATCGACCCGGCGCGCACCGCCGCCTCCAGGGGTTTGCCGGAGGTGTCCAGGGCCAGGGACACCCCGTACTCGGCGGCCAGCCCGGCCACCCGCACGTAGAAGTCCTCGCCGGCCCCCGCGGGCAGGCTGCCGCTGGCCACGATCCACTCCGGGCGCCGGGACAGCTCGTCCTCCAGAGCGGCCAGCAGGGAGTCGGTCTCGGCGGGGGAGAGGGTGGGGCCCGGGGCGTTGATCTTGGTGGTGGTGCCGTCGGCCTCGGTGATGGCGACGTTGGCGCGGGTCTCGCCCGTGATGGGGACGGCGACCCGGGGCAGGTCTCCGAGCAGGGCGGTGAGCTCGGCGCCGCCGCCCCCGCCGACGGGCAGGATCGCGCGCGTGTCCACTCCGGCCAGATGCAGGGCCCGGGCGACGTTGACGCCCTTGCCGCCCGCCTGGGCGCGCGTGGCGTCGACCCGCAGGACCTCGCCTCGGGTGAGGCGATCCACCTCCAGGGTGTGGTCCACGCTCGGGTTGGGGGTGAGGGTCAGGATCATGGGAGCTCTTTTCGCGGTCGCTGCGCCCGGCCCGGTCCGGATGTTGGACTGTCTTTGATTATGTGTGTTCATCTGCGCGTGTCAACACTGTTGTCCTGTGGTTTCCGATTCGGTGGGCCGCCGTTGGGGTACGGGTGAGGGGTCCCGGGGAGGCTTCCGAGGGCGTGCGGCCAGTGGGGGCGGTGGATGTTCGCCCCGTTGACGGCGGTCGTGGGTGCTCCTGGGGCCTTACTGGGATATTGGAGGAAGGTACCCCTTGTGTGTCCCAGGCAACACGATTAAACTCACCGAAAACCACACCGAAACACAGGTGATCCAACATGTACGCGGAAGAACGCCAGCAGGCGATCCTCGAACGCGCCCGCCGGGACGGCCGGGTCGACGTGACGGGGCTCGCCGCGGAGTTCGACGTCACCTACGAGACCATCCGGCGGGACCTCACGGCGCTGGAGCGCCACGGAGTCCTGCGGCGGGTCCACGGCGGCGCGATCCCCGTCGAGCGTCTGGGCTTCGAGCCCGCGCTCAATGTGCGCGACTCCGTCATGACCCAGGAGAAGGAGCGGATCGCCAAGGCCGCGATCGAAGAACTCCCGGAAGAAGGCGCCATCCTCCTCGACGCGGGGTCCACCACAGGACGCCTCGCCGAGCAGCTGCCCGCCGACCGGGAGCTCACCGTCGTCACCAACTCCCTCTCCATCGCACTCACACTCACCACGCGCACCAACATCAACCTGATGTTCCTCGGCGGCCGCCTGCGCACCCGGACCCAGGCCACCGTCGACGCGTGGGCCCTGAGGTCCCTGGCCGAATCCTTCGTGGACGTCGCCTTCATGGCGACCAACGGAATCTCCGTCGAACGCGGGCTCACCACGCCCGACCCGGCGGAGGCCGAGGTCAAACGCTCCATGATCGCCTCGGCCAGGCGAGCCGTCCTCCTCGCCGACCACACCAAGGTCGGCAACGACCACTTCGCCCGATTCGCCTCCGTCGAGGACCTGGACCTGGTCATCACCGACCAGGGACTCGCCGGCGGCCTGGCCGACGAACTGGAGACCGCCGGACCCAGCGTCCGGGTGGTCTGACCAGGCCCGGCGTCCGTTCGACCGAGGTGCGTGAACCGTCCGATCGCACCTCCCCGTCCAGCCGGACGGGCGCCCCACCCAACACACCATCGCCGGCGCGGTCCTCACCCGCCGCACCTCCCAGGAGGTCCCCCACATGTCCACCGAACAGCGGCAGAGCAACGCGCTCGCCTCGGCCCGGTCCGGAGTCCAGCGCTTCGGCGGGTTCCTCTCGGGCATGGTCATGCCCAACATCGGCGCGTTCATCGCCTGGGGCCTGATCACCGCCCTGTTCATCCCCACCGGATGGTGGCCCAACGAGTACCTCGCGGAACTCGTCGGACCGATGATCACCTACCTGCTGCCCCTGCTCATCGCCTACACCGGCGGCACCATGGTGCACGGTGCCCGCGGCGGTGTGGTCGGCGCGGCGGCCACCATGGGTGTGATCGCCTCCGTGGACATCCCCATGTTCCTGGGCGCGATGATCATGGGTCCGCTCGCCGCGTACCTCATGAAGCACGTCGACAACGTGCTCCAGCCGCGCATCAAGGCCGGCTTCGAGATGCTCGTCAACAACTTCAGCGCCGGCATCCTCGCCGGTCTGCTGGCCGTGGTGGGCGCCTACGCCGTCGGCCCCGTCGTGGGCCGCATCGCCGACGCGCTCGGCGCCGGGGTGCAGTTCCTCATCGACCACAGCCTGCTGCCGCTCGTCTCCCTGATCGTCGAGCCCGCCAAGGTGCTGTTCCTCAACAACGCCATCAACCACGGCGTGTTCACCCCGCTGGGCACCGCCCGCTCCGCCGCCGACGGCAGCGCGATCGAGTTCCTCATCGAGACCAACCCCGGCCCCGGCCTGGGCATCCTGCTCGCCTGCATGTTCTTCGGCCCGCGGATCAGCCGCGCGACCGCGCCCGGCGCGATCATCATCCACTTCTTCGGCGGCATTCACGAGATCTACTTCCCGTACATCCTCGCGCAGCCGAAGCTGATCCTGGCCGCCATCGCCGGTGGCATGTCGGGTGTGGCCACCTTCATGGTGCTGGACGCGGGCCTGATCTCCGCGGCCTCGCCGGGCAGCATCATCGCCCTGATGGCCGTCACCCCGCCCGGTGGGCACCTGTCCGTCCTGGCCGGCGTCACGGCGGCCACGGTGGTGTCCTTCGTGGTCGCCTCGCTCCTGCTCGGCTTCGGCCGGTCCGAGCGCAAGGCCGCCCGCGAGGAGGCCGCCGCCAAGCAGAACTCCGCAAGCAGCGAGGAGAGCGTCGCATGAGCAGCATCCAAGGTTCCGACGTCAAGAAGGTCGTGGTGGCCTGTGACGCCGGGATGGGCAGCAGCGTCCTGCTGACCACCCAGCTCAAGGGCAGCCTGGGCAAGTACGGGGTGACCGTCGAACACGCCCCCGTGGACCGCATTCCCGAGGACGCCGACCTGGTCCTGACCCAGGAGGGGCTGGCCGCCCGCGCCCGCACCCGGGTTCCGGGCACCGTCGTCAAGGGGTTCCGGATGTTCCTGGGCGACCCGGTCTTCACCGAGGTCGAGAGCGCCATCAGGGACGGTGGCACCCTTGCCGACTGAACCCGCCCGGCTGGTCCTGACCGAGGACGCCGTCCGCCTGGGCCGCACGGCCCGGGACCGGGCCGACGTCATCGACCAGTGCGGGGAACTGCTCCTGGAACTCGGGGCGGTCGACCCCGGCTACCTGCCCGCCATGCACGAGCGGGAGGCGTCGGTGTCCACCTTCCTGGGGGAGGGGGTGGCCATCCCGCACGGGACCGACCCGTCCCGGGTGCACGTCAGGAAGACCGGGCTGGCCGTGATCCAGTTCCCCGAAGGGGTCGACTGGGGCGGGCCCACCGTCCACATCGCCATCGGCATCGCGGCCACCGGTGAGGAGCACCTGGGCATCCTCACCGCCCTGGCCGGGGTCCTCACCGACCCCGACAAGGCCGCGCGGCTGCGCGGGGCCGCCGACGTCGCCGACGTGGTCGAACTCCTCAGTCCCTCCGCCGCGGACGGCTGAATCCCGGTAGCCCGTCCACTCCGATCCCCGCCCGCCCCTCCGCCCACTCCCTGGAGCGGCGGGCGGGGCCCATCGCCCACCCGCCCAGAAGACCCTGCGCGGGCCGCATCCTGAAAGGCCGAACATGCTCGTCGCCCGCTTCTACGCACCCGGTGACCTCCGTCTGGAGCAGGCACCCGAGCCCACCGCCGGGCCCGGGCAGCTCAAGATCGCCGTCGTCAACTGCTCCACCTGCGGAACCGACGTCAAGATCTTCCGCCACGGACACCACCACATCGACCCGCCCCGGGTCATCGGCCACGAGATCGCCGGCCGCGTCGTCGAGGTCGGCGAGGGGGTGGAGGGCTGGGCCGAGGGCGACCGGGTCCAGATCATCGCCGCGATCCCCTGCGGCACCTGCCCCGAATGCCGCGACGGCCGGTTCACCGTCTGCTCGCGCCAGCAGTCCATGGGCTACCACTACGACGGCGGCTTCGCCGAGTACATGGTCGTCCCCGAGGCCGTGCTGGCCGTCGACGGCGTCAACCGCATCCCCGAGGGCCTGGACTACGCCGAGGCCTCCGTCGCCGAACCGCTCGCCTGCGTCCTCAACGGCCAGGAGATCGCCGGGGTCGGCGAGGGCGACACCGTCGTGGTCATGGGCGCCGGGCCCATCGGCTGCCTGCACGTCCGCCTGGCCCGCGCCAAGGGCGCGAAGAAGGTCTACCTGGTGGACGTCAACCGCGGCCGCCTGGACATGTCCGCCCGGATCGTCGACCCCGACGCCGCCATCTGCGGCGAGGAGGTCGACGCCGTGGAAGAGGTGCTGCGCCTGACCGACGGCCGCGGGGCCGACGTGGTCATCACCGCCGCCGCCTCCGGCCGCGCCCAGGAGGACGCGCTCAAGATGGTCGCCCGCAGCGGCCGGATCAGCTTCTTCGGCGGACTGCCCAAGGACAACCCGATCATCTCCCTGGACTCCAACCTCGTCCACTACCGGGAGATCTCCATCTTCGGCGCCAACGGCTCCAGCCCCGAGCACAACAAGCGCGCCCTGGAGCTCATCGCCTCCGGCGCCGTGCCCGTCGCCGACCTGATCACCGAGCGGATGGCGCTGTCCGACGTGCACAAGGCCATCGAGACCGTGGCCGCCGGTACCGCCATCAAGGTGACCATCCAGCCCTGAGTTGTCCACAGGCCGGAGACCGGGGCTTTCGAGATCGGCCCCGCTGGGGTTCCCTGATAACGGGAACCCCTCCCGGCTCTCACCGGTCCACCCACTCACCGATCCACGGAGTGACCATGGCGCACACCCGATCCCTCACCTCCCTCGGCGGCATCCCGGCGGCGCCGGGCGCGGCGGTCGGCCCGGTGGCGCGTATGGCGCCGCCGCCGCGCCTGCCCGACCACCGCCCCGCGGCGGGGGACCCCGGAGCCGAGGCGGAGGCCGCCCGCGCGTCCCTGGAGGAGGTGGCCGCCGGGCTCGACGCCCAGGCCGCCGAGCTCGACGGGGAGGCCGCCGCGGTCCTCGGCGCGCAGGCCCTCATGGCCCGCGACCCCGAGCTGGCCCGCCGGATCGGCGAGCGGGCCGACGCCGGCGACCCGGCCGCCTGGGCGGTGCACTCCGCCTGCGAGACCTACCGCGACCTGCTCAAGGCCGCCGGGGGCTACCTCGCCGAACGCGCCGCCGACCTCGCCGACATCCGCGACCGGGCGGTGGCCCTGCTGCTGGGCCTGCCCATGCCGGGCCTGCCCGACCCGGGCGTCCCGCACGTGCTGGTCGCCGACGACCTCGCCCCGGCCGACACTGTCCACCTGGACCCGGCCAAGGTCCTGGGCATCGTCACCCGGTACGGCGGACCCACCAGCCACACCGTCATCCTGTCCCGCTCGCTGGGCATCCCGGCGGTGGTCGGCTGCGGGGGCGCCGACACCCTCGCCGACGGGACGGTGGTGGCGATCGACGGCGACGACGGCTCCGTGGTCGCGGACCCGGACGAGGCCACCGTGCGGCGGGTGCGCGGGCGCGCCGAGCGCAGACGCGCCCTGGCGGCGTCGGCCACCGGGCCGGGCACCACCGCCGACGGGGAGTCCGTGCCGCTGCTGCTCAACATCGGGGAGGGGGACCCGGAGGCGGCCGCCGCCCACGACAGCGAGGGCGTGGGGCTGCTGCGCACCGAGTTCCTGTTCCTGGACCGCACCGAGCCGCCCACCCGCGAGGAGCAGACCGCCGCCTACGCCCGGCTGTTCTCGGCCTTCGCCGGGCGCCCGCTCACCGTGCGCACCCTGGACGCGGGCTCGGACAAGCCGCTGGCCTTCGTCCCCGTGGGCGCGGAGGACAACCCCGCCCTGGGCGTGCGCGGCTACCGCACCGCCCGGCTGCACCGGGAGCTGCTGGTGGACCAGCTCGCCGCCATCGCGGCGGCGACCAAGGAAACCGGCGCCGACGTGCGGGTGATGGCGCCGATGGTGTCCACGCCCACCGAGGCCGGGGAGTTCGCCGACCTCGCCCGCTCCCAGGGGGTGACCCGGGTGGGGGTGATGATCGAGGTCCCCGCCGCGGCGCTGCTCGCCGACCGGCTGCTGTACGAGGTGGACTTCGTGTCCATCGGCACCAACGACCTCGCCCAGTACACGATGGCCGTCGACCGCACCCTGGGCGCGCTGCCGGACCTGCTGGACCCGTGGCAGCCCGCGCTGCTGTCGCTGATCGGCACCGTGGGCAAGGCGGGCGACCACCTGGGAGTCCCGGTCGGTGTGTGCGGGGAGGCCGCCGCCGATCCGCTGCTGGCCCTGGTCCTGGTGGGCCTGGGGGCGACGAGCCTGTCGATGTCCGCCCCGGCGCTGCCGGGGGTGCGCCACGCCCTGTCCCGCCACAGCCTGGACGAGTGCCGCCGCCTGGCCCACCTCGCCCTGGCCGCCGCGGGCGCCGACCAGGCCCGCGAGGCGGTCCGCTCGGCCGCCCGCACCGACACCCCATGACCCCGCGGTCGGAGTCCTCGTCCCCGTCCCGACCGCGGTCCTGACCCCCGGCCCGCGGCTCCCC
>NZ_JBJJBV010000078.1:0-24514 GCF_045446735.1 Nocardiopsis protaetiae | reverse complement strand
GCCCGTCCGTGTCCCCCGTCACCTCCCCGCGGCCGCGCGCCTAGGCTGTGACCATGGCGACACCACCACCCCAGGACACCCGGCCGTCCCAGGCCACCCCGCCGCCCCGGGACACCCTGCCGCAGGCGGTCACGCTCGTCCTCGTCCGGCACGGGATGACCGACGCCACCGGGCCCCGGCTGGCCGGCCGCGCCCCCGGGGTCCACCTCAACGACACCGGCCGCGGCCAGGCGGCCGACCTGGCCCGCAGGCTGGCCGGGCTGCGCCCCGCCGCGCTGCTGTCCAGCCCCCTGGAGCGCTGCCAGGAGACCGCGGAGGCCGTCGCGGAGGAACTGGGCGTCCCCGTCACCACCGACGACCGCCTCATCGAGTGCGACTACGGGTCCTGGACCGGCCGCGCCCTGAAGGACCTGGCCGACGAGCCCCTGTGGCGGGTCGTGCAGGACCACCCCTCCGCCGTCCGCTTCCCCGGCGGCGAGGCCCTGGCCGCCGCCTCCGCGCGCGCCGTCGAGGCCGTCCGCGACTGGAACGCCCGGCTGCTGCTCACCCCCGGCGACACGCCCCCGGTGTACGTGGCGTGCAGCCACGGCGACATCATCAAGGCCGTCGTCGCCGACGCCCTGGGCCTGCACCTGGACCTCTTCCAGCGGCTGCGGGTGGACCCCTGCTCGGTCACCTCCATCACCTACACGCGCACCCGCCCCTTCCTCAACGTCCTCAACGACACCGGACAGGGGGCCGGACCTGTGCTGCCCACCCCGGCCGAGGCCACCGGGGACGCCGCCGTGGGCGGCGGCGCAGGTGCCGAGCGCACCGCCTCCAAGATCCTTTAAGGTTCTAGGCATGCCCGTCTTTCAGTTCAATCCGCCGGAGCGCTTCATCGCCGGGACCGTGGGCCAGCCGGGGGAGCGCACGTTCTTCCTCCAAGCGGTGGGGGAGGGCCGCATCACCAGCGTCGTCTTGGAGAAGGCGCAGGTCGAGGCGCTGGCCACCCGTATCGAGGAGCTGCTGGAAGAGGTGCACCGGCGCTTCGGGGCGCCGCCCGGGGACGTCGCCGTCCCCGAGGACGAGGACCCCCTCGAACAGCCCATCGAGCAGGACTTCCGCGTCGGCACCCTGGCCCTGGCCTGGGACGCCGAGGCCTCCCGCGTCATCGTCGAGGCCCAGGAGCTCGACGAGTCCGCGGCCGAGGAGTTCGTCGAGGACGAGGAGGAGCTGGAGGTCTTCACCGAGGAGGGCCCGCCGCACCGCGACGTCCTGCGCGTCTACCTCACCCCGGGCGAGGCGCGCGCCTTCGCCGGCCGCGCCCTGAAGGTGGTCGCCGCGGGCCGACCGGACTGCCCGCTGTGCGGCCGCCCCCTGGATCCCGCCGGCCACATCTGCGTGCGCCAGAACGGCTACCGGCCCGACCGCCTGGTCTGATCCCGCCTTGACGCACGACGACACCGCGGTCGAGGGCCCCTTCGACGGCCTCACCCCCGCACAGGGCCTGGACCTGCTGCGGACCGGGGAGATCACCGTTGAGGGGCGGCTCACCGCCGCCTCCAACACCACCCTGTACTGCACCGTCTCCGACGGCGCCCGCTCGGCCACCTGCGTGTACAAGCCGGTGGCGGGGGAGCGGCCGCTGTGGGACTTCCCCGACGGCACCCTGGCCGGGCGCGAGGTCGCCGCCCACGCCGTCTCCGACGCGCTGGGCTGGGAGGTCGTCCCGCCCACCGTCCACCGCGACGGCCCCTTCGGTGAGGGCATGGTCCAGCTGTGGGTGCACGGCGACACCACCGTGGACCTGATCGCCCTGTCCCGGGAGACCGACAACGCCGCCCTGCGCCGCATGGCCGTGTTCGACGCGGTCATCAACAACTCCGACCGCAAGATCGGCCACCTGCTGCCCACCCCGCAGGGGCACCTGTACGGCTGCGACCACGGGGTGGCCTTCACCGAGGACTACAAGCTGCGCACGGTGCTGTGGCAGTGGCAGGGGCTGGCGCTGCCCGAGGAGGCGCTGACCGCGCTGGGGCGCCTGCGCGACCGGCTGGCCGATCCCGACGACGCCCTGGCCCGGGAGCTGGAGCTGCGCCTGACCGGCCCCGAGGTCTACGCGGTGCGAGCTCGCACCGCCCTGCTCCTGGAGCACCGCATCCACCCCTATCCGGCCCCGGACTGGCCCGCGGTACCCTGGCCGCCGGTCTGACCGGGAGGCGGGAGCGCATGGTCACCGAGATCAGGGTCCGGGTGGACCCGGGCGGCCGGGCGCTGCTGGGGCTGGGGCGGTTCGGCTACCGGCTGCGGGCCTTTACGGCCCCCGCCTGGACGGAACGGGTGCCCGCCGTGCTCGGGACCGTGTCGCCGGCCCTGTTCCTGGTGGGCTGGATCCCGCTGATCTGGATCCGGGCCACCGGCGGCGAGCCCACGGGCCTCCACCTGGCGCCGGTCGGCATCGGCCTGGCGGGCCTGCTGCTCACCGGCCTGGTCTTCGCCTGGCGGGAGATCGCCGCGGAAATCCTGGGGTATCTGACGGTCTTCCTGCTCGTCGTCCTGTTCCCGCTCTACTTCCCGCTGCTGGCCGTCCCGGCGGTGCGCCGCCGGGTGAACGCCGCCCTCCCCTCCTCCGGGAGCGGGGACGGGGAGGCCCCGCGGCGGCGCACCGTGGGGGAGGGCGGGAAGTCGTACTCCTACGCGCGGCTGTCCGGCGCCCGGCTCACCGGCGAGGGCCACCGCGCCACCCTGGTCCTGGAGCACCGCGACGGGAGCACCCTGACCTGTGCGGCCACCGGGGCCGACGCGCGGGCGCTGCGCGCGGCCGCCCGCGAACACCTCGCCGACCTGCTGGAACAGGAGCCGGAGGGGCCGCCCCGGGTGTGAGGAGTATCGACTACCCGGGAGTAGGAATGGCGTCCCCGGTGCGGATACCGGCACAATGGGCCCGTGAGCAACGAATGGAACTACCTCTTCGACATGGACGGCGTGCTCGTCCGTGAGGAACACCTCGTCCCCGGGGCCGACGAACTGATCGCCGAGCTGCGCGGGCACGGCACCCCGTTCATGGTGTTGACCAACAACTCCATCTACACCCCGCGCGACCTGCGGGCCCGGTTGCTCAACACGGGCCTGGACATCCCCGAGGAGTCCATCTGGACCTCGGCGCTGGCCACCGCCCAGTTCCTCCAGACCCAGCGCCCCAACGGGTCGGCGTACGTGGTCGGCGAGTCCGGCCTGACCACCGCCCTGCACAACGTGGGCTACGTCATGACCGAGCGCAACCCCGACTACGTGGTGCTGGGGGAGACCCGCACCTACAGCTTCGAGGCCATCACGCGGGCGATCCGCCTGGTCCGCGCCGGCGCCCGGTTCATCGCCACCAACCCGGACGAGACCGGCCCCAGCGCCGAGGGCCCGCTGCCCGCGACCGGCGCGGTCGCCGCGCTCATCGAGAAGGCCACCGGGCGCAGCCCGTACTACGTGGGCAAGCCCAACCCGCTGATGATGCGCTCGGCCCTGCGCCGGATCGGCGCCCACTCCGAGAACGCCCTGATGGTCGGCGACCGCATGGACACCGACGTGCTCAGCGGCCTGGAGGCGGGCCTGCAGACGATCCTGGTGCTGTCGGGCATCTCCGACCGGGACACCGCCGAGGAGTTCCCCTACCGGCCGACCCGCGTCATCGAGTCGGTCAAGGAGCTGGTCGGCTCCACCGGCGACCCGTTCGCCAAGGGCACCGAGTAGCACCCCGGACCCGGCGGCCCGGGCGCGACGCCCCGAACACAGCGTCCCGGACCCGGTGCCCCGGACAGCGCCCCGGACATGGCGAGGGGCGGCGGACACGGTCGTGTCCGCCGCCCCTCGTGGCGCGGTGCGTCAGGCGCTCTGCCGCTGCTTGGCGATCTCCTCCACCTTCGCCGCCTCTTCGCGGCGGCGGGCGCGGAGCAGTTCCAGGCGCTCGGCGAGGACCTCCTCCAGGTCCTCCATGCTGCGGCGCTCCAGCAGCATGTCCCAGTGGGTGCGCGTCGGCTTGGCCGCCTTGGGCTCCTCCCCGGAGCCGTCGCGGCGCAGAGCGCGGTCGCCGCAGAAGCGGCACTCCCACTCGGCGGGGATCTCGGCCTCGGTCGCGAAGGTGACCGAGAAGCGGTGGCCCCGGGTGCAGTCGTAGGTGACCTCCTGCCGCGGAGCCAGGTCGGTGTTGCGGTCGTTCTCGTAGCTCGTCGCCCCGAGTCGGGTGCCGCGCAGTGCTCGCTCGGCCATCGTGTGGGTGCCTCCCAGGCGCTTGTGCGGTCTCGCGGGGTTGTAACACGCAGGTACACGTCAAGATTCCCCGCCTCCCCGTGGCCGAACCACGGGCCCGGGTCCCGCGGAGCGGGCGGCCCGGATCGGCGTGACGCCTTGCGTGTGACCTGTCGCACTCCTTCCCGCTCTTTTCCGGATGCACACCCCGGCGCCGGTACGGACTGCGGAAAACCCGTCCGGTGACGTTCCGTGTCCGACTCGGAACTATTATCGCTTTTTGTTCCTTGAGGGGCTTTCTGCGTGTTCCACTATCGATACCGAAGAACGTGAAGAAAACGCCCGGATATCCGATATAAGTTCTCCGTGGTTCTAACGACGATCCTTCAGAAAATCCTGGAACGCCAGGTCGCGAAGGCGGGCATCACCGTCGGCGACATCTGGCGCGACCCGGACCTGGCGGCGGCACTGCCCGCCGTCCGCGCGGGCGACATCACCCGCGCCCGCGAACTCCTGGCCATCGGCGACCCGCACCGGGCGGCCTTCCGGCTCGGCGTCCTCTCCTCGGAGTGCGCCCCCCACCTCGACGCGTTGGAGGAGCGCTACGGCGACGACGACCCGCTCCTGCTCCTGCTGGGCGGATCCGCCCGCATCAAGGCGTCCTGGGACATCCGCGGCTCGGGCTGGGCCGCCGGTGTGGGCGAGGAGCGCTTCGACCGCTTCCACGCCTTCCTGGAACCGGCGGCCGCGGTCCTGATGCGCGCCGCCGAACTCGCCCCCGAGGACCCCCGCCCCTGGAACGAGCTCCAGTGGTACTGCCTGGGCATGGACATCCGCCGCGAGAACCTGGACCGCATGTGGCTGGAGCTGTGCTCCCGGGACTCCTGGCACCACCACGGCCGCTACGCCCGGCTCCAGGTGCTGTGCCGCAAGTGGCGGGGCTCCCACGAGGAGATGTTCGCCTTCGCCCGGGAGAACGCCGCCCTGGCCGGGCCCGGCGACGCCTGCCTGGGGCTGCTGCCCGCGGCCCACAAGGAGAACATCATGCTCACGGTCCGCGACAGCGAGGAGATCGGCACCTACGGCGACATCGAGGAGTTCGTGCGGGGGTACTTCGCCGACCCCGGTGTCCACGGCGAGGTGGCCGGGGCCGCCGACCGGTGGCTGTCCGGGGACTTCACCTCCGACCCCGAGTACGTGAACGTCGCCCACCTGTTCGGCGCCTCCCTGTACTACGGCGGCGACCTCGAACGCGCCGCCCGCGTCCTGGCCCACGCCGGACGCGTGCTCCCCGAGGACTCGCTGTGGGGGCACGTCTCCCCCTGGCCCCCGTCGGACTACCGCGGCGCCCTCAAGGACTGCGGCCTGCTCGACCGCCCCACCTACTGATCCAGCCCCGGCCCCTTCCCCGTCCACCGGCGCTCCGACCGGCTCCCGCCGCCGGTCGGCCCGCCCCCGCAGGATGCTTCTGGGACGCCGTTCCCGCAGTTCACCGCCCTTTTCCGGGGACGGGAACGGCCGCTTCCGAGCGGGGAGAAGTCCGATTGCGGACATGTCCTTTCACTTGTTCGCCGTGTGGCAATACCGTTCCTGTGAGTCTGGTGATATGTTGACTCGCTGTGCGCTGAAAAGTGCGTGTTGTGGAAAAACATCCCCTTCTCGTATTCGTTGCGCACCCCCCGATCCCACCCCCTCGGTCCCTTACCGGTCACCGCCGGTGTGACCAGGGGATATGCCGCAGCCGGACGTGAGACATGACAACCCCCACCCCCCGGGGCGCGGTCCCCCCGCCGCTCTCCGCCCCCCGCTGGTCGTACCTCCCGCCGGTTCTGCTGGTCCTGTGGGGCGGCGCGCTCCTGTTCTTCCCCGCCGCCCGCCAGCCCTGGGCGCTGGGCGTCGCCATCACCGGGCTGGTCCTGCTCGCGGCCCTGGCCCTGGTCCTGGACCGGCGCGAACGCACCGTGCGCGACCTGCGCGCCGAGCTCGACGGGCTGCGCGTCAGCACCGAGTCCCTGGCCCGCGACCACCTGCCGCGCCTGGTCGAGCGGCTGCGCGAGGGCGACTCCGCCGAGACCGCCCTGCACCGCATCCCGCTGCCGCCCGACGCCGCCCGCGCGGCCGTCGTGCGCTCGGTCGCCGCCGAGATCGCCACCGCCGAACGCCGCCGCTCCGCCGCCATGGCCGCCTGCGCCACCGCCGCCGGACGCATGCAGGCCCTCACCACCGCGATGCTCGCCGACCTGCGCCGCATGCAGGAGCGCTACGGGGACGGCGAGACCGACTCCGGCATCCTCGGCGACCTCATGCACCTGGACCACAGCACCGCCCAGGCCGGCCGCATCGCCGACAGCATCGCCATCCTCACCGGGGCCCGCTCCGGGCGCCGGTGGAGCCGCGCCATCGGCATCGAGAGCATCCTGCGCGGCGCCATGGCCCGCATCGGCGCCTACCGCCGGGTGCGCCTGCACAACGTGCCGCGCCAGGCCATCGCCGGGTTCGCCGCCGAGGGCGTCATCCACGCCGTGGCCGAACTCCTCGACAACGCCGCCAAGTTCTCCCCGCCCACCGCCGAGGTCCACGTCCACGTGGAGGAGGTCCAGGCCGGGATCGCCGTCATGGTCGAGGACAGCGGCCTGGTCATGGGGGAGGAGGCGCTGCGCCGCGCCCGCGAGTCCGTCTCCGGCGACGCCGACATCACCACCATCTCCGGCAGTCGCCTGGGCCTGTCCGTCGTCGGCCGCATCGCCCGCCGCTACGACCTGACGGTGTCCTTCCGGTCCTCCTCCCGCGGCGGGACCGCCGTGGTCCTGCTGCTCCCGAACAAGCTCGTCAAGCCCCTGCCCGCGGCGCCCGCTCCCGCCGCGCGGCCGGAGCCGGCCGCCGTGGCCGCCTCCGCGCCGGCCGCGCCCGCGGCGGCCCCGACGCAGGACACCACCGCCGACACCGGCGGGCTGCCCCAGCGCCGCCGCGGCAAGACCCTCGCGGCGGCCCAGCAGCAGACCGCCGCCTCTCAGCCCGCCAAGGACACCGGCCCGGCCACCTCGCCCCGTGGCTTCGGGGCGTTCCGGGCGGCGGTGAGCGGCCAGGACCAGAACGGAACACCGAAGGACGCATGATGGACCTCGCACATTCGACCTGGCTCCTCGAAGGCCTCCTGGAGCGCACACCCGGGACCCGGCACGCCCTCGTGCTCTCCCGGGACGGCCTCAAGCTGTGCCACACCCCGGGCCTGAACAAGGACAGCGCCGACCACCTCGCCGCGATCGCCGCGGGGGTGCAGAGCCTGGCCCACAGCGCCTCCATCGAGTTCGGCGACGGCGCCGGGGGCGTCCGCCAGGCCATGGCCGAGTTCTACGGCGGCCTGCTGTTCATCGTGGAGGCCGGGGCCGGCGCCCACCTGGCGGTCGTCACCTCGCCCGAGGCCGACCCGGGCCTGGTCGGCCACAACATGAACGAACTGGTCGAACAGCTGGGCGAGCACCTGTCCACGCCGCCCCGGGCCGCCACCGGAACCGCATGAGCCGCTCGCACCGCGACGAGAGCCCCGACCGCCTCTACGTCATCACCTCCGGGCGCAGCGACGGGGCCGACGAGGCGCTGGACGCGGTGACGCTCATCGTCGCCGAGAGCGAGCCCACCCCCGGCATGCAGTCCGAGCACGCCGCCATCCTGCGGATGTGCCGCGGACCCATGGCGGTGGTGGAGGTCTCCGCCCACCTGGGCCTGCCCCTGACGGTCACCCGCATCCTGCTCACCGACCTGCTCGACGGCGGCCGGATCACCGCGCGCCACCCCCGGCCCGCCCCCTCTCCCGCCCACCCCCTCGCCTCCCCGGACGTGTTGGAGAAGGTCCTCGTTGCACTCCACAACCTCTGAACCCCCCACCGCGGACCCGCCCCGGTCCCTGCCCCCGACCGTGGACCAGGCCCTGAAGATCGCCGTCGTCGGCGGCTTCGGGGTCGGCAAGACCACCCTGGTGCGCTCGGTCAGCGAGATCCGGCCCCTCAACACCGAGGAGACGATGACCCGGGCCGGGACCGACATCGACGACCTCAACGGGGTGGAGGACAAGCGCACCACCACCGTCGCCTTCGACTTCGGCCGCATCACCCTGGACGCCACCTCCGTCCTGTACCTGTTCGGCGCCCCCGGCCAGCAGCGCTTCTGGTTCCTGTGGGACCGCCTGTTCAGCGGCGCCCTGGGCGCGGTCGTCCTGGTCGACACCCGCCGCCTGGACGAGTCCTTCTTCGCCATCGACCGGCTGGAGGCCCAGGGCACCCCGTTCGTCGTCGCCCACAACGACTTCGGGGAGGGCACCCACACCCTGGAGGAGATCCGCGCGGCCTTGGACCTGGACCCGCAGGTGCCCCTGCTGCGCTGCGACGCCCGCGACCGCGGCTCGGCCAAACACGTCCTCATCGCCCTGGTCGAGCACATCCGCACCCTCGTCGCGGAGGCCTCCCGATGACCACCGCGCCGGTCGTCCTGCACGGCCCCGGCGCGGCCGGGGACGGCGAGGACCTCTACGCCCGCATGCGCTCCGAGCACGGGCCCGTCGTCCCCGTCCTGCTGGAGGCCGACGTCCCGGCCTGGCTGGTCATCGGCTACCGCGAACTCCAGTACGTGCTCACCGACTCCGCCGCGTTCGCCCGCAGCTCCCGCCGCTGGAACGCCTGGGACCGGGTGCCGCCCGACTGGCCCCTGCTGCCGATGGTGATGCGGCTGCCCACGGTGCTGTACGCCGAGGGCGAGGAGCACCGGCGCCGCTCCGGGGCGATCACCGAGGCCCTGGCCGCCATCGACCCGCACGAGCTGCGCACCGTCACCACCCGCCTGGCCGACCGGCTCATCGACGCCTTCTGCACCGGCACCTCCGCGGACCTGCGCACCGCCTATGCCACCCGGCTGCCCGCCCTGGTCCTGGCCTGGGCCTACGGCCTGGACGAGGAGCGCGGGCAGGCCCTGGCCGCCGCCATGACCACCATGATCGACGGCGGCCCCGACGCCATGGCCGCCCAGGGCGCGCTCATGGCGGAGATGACCGCGCTGGTCGCCGAACGCCGCGCCGCCCCCGGCCCGGACGTGGTCTCCCGGCTGCTCGCCCACTCCGCCGGGTTCACCGACGAGGAGCTCGTGCCCGACCTCATCGTGCTGCTGGGCGGCGGCCACCAGCCCACCGCCGAGTGGATCGGCAACGCGCTGCGCCTGATGCTCACCGACACCCGGTTCGGCGCCTCCCTGTCCGGGTCCCGGCTCAGCGTCTCGGAGGCCCTCAACGAGGTGCTGTGGGAGGACACCCCCACCCAGATCTACGCGGGCCGGTTCGCCGCCCACGACGTGGAGCTGGGCGGGCACCGCATCCGCGCCGGCGACCTGGTCCTGCTCGGCCTGGCCGGGGCCAACCGCGACCCGGCCCTGCACCGCAGCCCGGGCGGGGGCCACGTCAACCGCTCCCACCTGTCGTTCTCCCACGGCGACCACCGCTGCCCCCACTCGGCCCGGGAGGCCGCCGAGGTCATCGCCGTCACCGCCGTCGAGGTGCTGCTGGACCGCCTGCCCGACCTCGAACTGTCCGTCCCGGCACACGAGCTCCGCTGGCGCCCCTCCCCGTGGATGCGCGGCGTCACCGCCCTGCCGGTCACGTTCTCGCCGGTGCCCCGGCACGGGCCCCCGCCACCCTGAGACCCTCGCCCCCAGCCCTGGCCGCCCCGGGCCCCGGGCACCCGAGCCCCCGCCCCCTGAGTCCATGCCGCCCGCCCGCGACCACGGCGGCCCCGTCCCCCGCCCCCGCCCCCCCGCATTCCCTTGGACAAGGAGTCCGCATGCCCTGCCCCGTGTCCCACGGTCCCCCCGCCACCGTGGTCCTCGACCCCTACGTCACGGACCTGCGCGCCGAGCGCGAGGCCCTCTACGCGGCCGGGCCGCTCACCCGGGTAGAGCTGCCCGGCGGCGTGACCGCCTGGTCGGTCACCCACCACGAGGAGGCCCGCGCCCTGCTCACCGACCCCCGCCTGGTCAAGGACATCGCCCACTGGGCCGACTTCCAACAGGGCCGCGTCCCCCACACGTGGCCGCTGCTGAGCACCATCCCGCCCACCCCCACCAACCTGCTGGGCACCGACGGCGCCGAGCACAAGCGGCTGCGCCTGCTCACCGCCAAGGCGTTCTCCGCCCGCCGGGTCGAGCGGCTGCGCCCCCGGGTGGAGGAGATCACCCGCGGGCTGCTCGACTCCCTGGAGCCGCGCGCCGGGGAGCCGCTCGACCTCAAGGCCGAGTTCGCGTTCAAGCTGCCCATGAGCGTCATCGGCGAGCTGTACGGCGTCCCCGAGGACGAGCACGGCGTCCTGCGCGACCTGTACGTGAAGTTCTTCAGCTCGGTCACCGCCCCCGAGGAGTTCCTGGAGACCTACGCGACCCTGGAGCGCTACTACGACGACATGATCGCCGCCAAGCGCGCGAACCCGGGCGACGACCTCACCACCGAGCTGCTCAACGCCGGGGAGGAGGGCGACTCCCTCAGCGACCTGGAGGTGCGCGGCACCCTCCAGGTGGTCGTGGCCGCCGGGCACGAGACCACCGTCAACCTGCTGTGCAACGCGGTGCGCGCCCTGCTCGCCCACCCCGAGCAGTTCGAGCTCGTCAAGAGGGGCGAGGTCGGCTGGGACGCGGTGGTGGAGGAGACCCTGCGCTTCGACCCGCCCACCTCCAACTTCCTGTTCCGGTTCGCCACCGAGGACGTCGAGGTCGGCGGGGTCACCGTCAAGAAGGGCGAGGCCCTGATGACCTCCTACGGCGCGATCAGCCGTGACCGCGCCGAGCACGGCGAGGAACCCCACCCCGACACGTTCGACCTCACCCGTACCAAGGGCCGCCACATGTCCTTCGGGTACGGCCCGCACGTGTGCCCCGGCGCGCCCCTGGCCCGCATGGAGGGACAGATCGCGCTGCCGATGCTGTTCGAGCGCTTCCCCGACCTGGCGCTGGCCGTCCCCGACGAGGAACTGGGCAACCACCCCTCCGTCGTGGTCAACAGCCTGCGCGACCTGCCCGTTCTCCTGCGCCCCTGACCCGGCCACCGGGCCGCCCCGCCGGGGCGGCCCGCCCGTCGCCCTTCCCGATCGACACACGAGGTGCCCGGTGGACACGACGACCCCGGTCCGGCTCTACGACCCCGAATTCAACACCGACCCCCGCGGCTTCTACCGGAAGATGCGCGCCGAACACGGCCCCGTGGTGCCCGTCCTCATGGACGGCGACGTTCCGGCCTGGCTCGTCATCGGCTACCGGGAACTGCACGGGGTGCTCGGCGACTCCGACACCTTCGCCCGCCACCCCGGCCGCTGGAACGCCTGGGACCGGGTGCCCGAGAACTGGCCGCTGCTGCCGATGCTCGCCCCGCTGCCCAACGTGCTGTGCGCGGAGGGCGACGAGCACCGGCGGCGCACCCGCGCCATCAACGACGCCATCAACGGCGCCGACCCCCACGAGCTGCGCACCCTCGTCTCCCGCATCGCCGACCGGCTCATCGACGCGTTCTGCGGCTCGGGCGGGACCGACCTGCGCACCGGCTACGCCGAACGCGTCCCCGCGCTGGTGCTGTGCCAGATGTACGGCCTGGACGACGCGACCGGCGACGCCATCACCTCCGACATGAACGTGCTGTTCAACGCCGGGGCCGACGCCATCGCCGCCCACCAGCGCATGGTCGGGATCTTCGCGGAGCTGATCACCTCCCGCCGATCCGAGCCCGGCCCCGACATCGTGTCGCGGATGATCGCCCACGCCGCGGACTACACCGACGACGACCTCAACGCCGACCTGCTGGCCGTCCTGGCCGGCGGCCACCAGACCACCGGCGAATGGATCGGCAACGCGCTGCGGCTGATGCTCACCGACGACCGGTTCGGCGCGTCCCTCTTCGGCGCCCGCAGCAGCGCCCGCGAGGCCCTCGTCGAGGTGCTCTGGGAGGACTCGCCCTCCCAGATGAACGCGGGCCGGTTCGCCGCCCACGACGTCGAGCTGGGCGGCCGCCTCATCCGCAAGGGCGACCTGGTGCTGCTCGGCTACGCCGCCGCCAACCAGGACCCCGCCCTGCGCACCGACGGCGCCGGCCGCGGCCACGGGGTCAACCACGCCCACCTGTCGTTCTCCCACGGAGAGCACAGCTGCCCGCACGCCGCCCAGGGCCTCGCCGAGACGATGGCGGTCACCGCGATCGAGGTCCTCCTCGACCGGCTGCCCGACATCGAGCTCTCGGTCCCCGCAGACGAGGTCCGCTGGCGGCCCTCCCCCTGGGTCCGGGGCGTCACCGCGCTCCCGGTCACCTTCACCCCCGCATCCCCGCAAGGAGTCCATTGATGTCCTGCCCCTTCCACACGGCCGACGGCGTCCCCCTGATCCACGCCGTGCCCGAGGACGTCCAGGCCGACCGCGAGCGCCTGTACCAGGAGGGCCCGGTCACCCGGGTGGAGCTGCCCGGCGGCGTGCGCGCCTGGGCGACCACCCACCACGAGGTCAGCAAGGAGACGCTGAACGACCCCCGGTTCGTCAAGAGCGTCGACCACTGGGCCGACTACCAGGAGGGCCGGGTCCCCGAGGGCTGGCCGCTGCTGGGCACCATCCCCACCGACAACACCAACATGCTGGCCCTGGACGGGGCCCCGCACCGGCGGCTGCGCCGGCTCACCGCCAGTCCGTTCTCCGCGCGCCGGGTCGAGCGGCTGCGCCCGCGCATCGAGCGCATCACCGCCCGGGCGCTGGACGCGCTGGAGGACAGGGCCGCCCAGACCCTGGACCTGAAGTCGGAGTTCACGTTCCGGGTGCCGATGGCCGTCATCGGCGAGCTGTACGGGGTGTCCGAGGCCGAGTACGAGAACCTCGGCGAGTTGTACGCCAAGCTGTTCTCCGGCACCACGGAGGAGGGCGAGCACCTCCAGATCTACCACACGCTGTTCCAGTACTTCGGGGAGCTGGTCGCCCGCAAGCGGGCCACCCTCGACGAGCACGACGACTTCACCGCCGACCTCATCCGCGCGAGCGAGGACGGCGACGGCCTCAACGACATGGAGATCATCCTCACCCTGCTGACGGTGGTCGCCGCGGGGCACGAGACCACCGTCAACCTGCTCACCAACGTGGTGCGGGCGCTGCTCAAGCACCCCGAGCAGCTGGAGCGGCTGCGCAAGGGCGAGGTCTCCTGGGAGGCCGTGGTGGAGGAGACCCTGCGCTACGACCCGCCCAACAACCTCATGATGTTCCGGTTCGCCACCGAGGACATCGAGATCGGCGGGCGGACCATCAAGAAGGGCGAGGCGCTGCTCACCCACTACGGGGCGGCCTCGCGCGACCGCGCCGAGTTCGGCGACGACCCGGAGGCGTTCGACCCCGACCGGGGGAAGGGGCGGCACATCTCCTTCGGGTACGGGCCGCACATCTGCCCGGGCGCGCCGCTGTCGCGGCTGGAGGCGGGGATCATCCTGCCGATGCTGTTCGAGCGCTTCCCCGACCTGAAGCTCGCGGTGCCGGACGAGGAGCTGGTGGTGGCCTCGGCCCTGTCGGTCAACAGCCTCAAGGAGTTCCCGGTCGTGCTGCGCCCGTAGCGCGCTCTCCCCGGGGGCCGGCGACGGGACGGACGGCCCCCGGGGAAATCCTTGCCGGGACGAAAGCCACATTTTGCGCCCCGTGACCGTACGATCCCCGAAGGTCACCGGGGAGGGGACGGGCATGGTCGTGACGAGGTGCTGTGCGCTGGCGCTGGCCGTCGTCCTGGCCGGCTGCGGCCCGGAGCAGGCCGCCCCGGCCGGCCGGGACGCGCCGCAGGTCACCGACGCCCCGGCCGACCCGCCGCTCTTCGCGCCGCCCCCCGCCCCGAGCCCGTCGCCGGACGAGCCGTCCCCCACCGTCCTGCCCTCCCCGACCGCCCCCGCCCCGCCCGCCGACGAGTCCGCCGACCAGGCCGCCGCCGACCGGCCGCCGGAGGAGGCGGTCACCGGCTACCTGGAGGCGCTGGCCGCCACCGACGACCCCGACCGCATGCGCGAGGGGCTCACCCTGGCGGCGGACGACTCCACCGCCCACGACCTGCTCCTGCACGCCTCCTCCGTCGCCCAGGCCCGAAGCGACGGCGAGCAGGCGCCGGCGATCGTCGGCCTCACCCCCACCGCCGGCGGCGCCCAGCTGTGCCCCGCCGTGGGCAACGACCCCGACTGCGGCGAGTACACCGACTTCACCGGCCGGGACGGGCTGGTGACGGGCCTGCACATCGACGGCTCCGACCCGGGCCCCTCCCTCATCGTCGGCGACGGCGTCACCGCCGACTCCGAGGGGGTGAGCGCGGCCCTGATCACCGCCTACCGCTCCGTCGTCGACCACACCCTGGTGGTGACCGTGGAGTTCACCGCCGTCGACGCCGTGTCCCTGGACCTGGACGGCGCCCTCTACCGCGCCCCCGACGGCACCGAACAGCGCGCCGAGGCCGCGGCGGGCCGCCGCGAGCTCACCCCGGAGACCGCCACCCACGCCGTCTTCCACTTCCCCGACGCCCTCCCCGGCGGCGAACTCGCAGTCGGCGGCTGCCTCCCCGAGTGCTCCGCCCTCATCGACCTCACCCTCCCCGTCGGCTGACCGGCGCCGGGACGGGGGCGCCGGGAGCGGGTTCAGCTCAGGAGGGAGCCGCCGTCGCGGGCTCGGGTGAAGATCCACCGGAAGGACCCCAGGGCCGCGGCCAGCCAGCAGACCGCCGCCAGCAGCATCCACCCCGTCTGCGCCGCGACGGCGGCGGCCGGGGCGCCCGCCTCCAGCAGCCGCACCGCCGCCAGCCCGTGGACCGCGGGCAGCGACTGGGCGACCCACTGCACCGGGGCGGGCCAGTACTCCACCGGCACCATCGCCCCGCTGATCACCAGGATCAGCGACGACGCGATGTTGCCGATGATGTTGCGGGCCTCGGGGAACACCAGCGCCGCCGAGGCGATCAGCAGGCTCATGCAGTAGGTGGACAGGCACGTCAGCGCCACGATCCCGACCAGCACCGGGACCTGCCACCAGGTCCAGGCCACCCCGAAGAACGGCGGCACGACCAGCAGCGCCACCGACGTGGTCGCCACCGCCGAGGCGGGCCACTGGAGGCTGCGGCCGAAGTAGTACCACCCCGGGGACACCGGCGAGGCGGCCAGCAGCCCCATCGTTCCCAGGTGGCGGTCCCAGCAGGTGGAGGCCACCGCCAGCATGGCCTCGGCCACGCAGATCGTCACCGCCGCCCCCAGCACGACGTACCGGGTGTACTCGGGGTCGCCGACCAGCACACCCACCGTGGAGTAGAACAGCACCTGGCACAGCAGCCGGACCAGCCAGCCGAACAGCCAGGTCTTCCACGTGTAGAACGCCCGGAAGTCGGCGCGGGACACGACGGCCCCCTGGCGCACGGTGCGCGCCACCGGCGCGATCACGTCAGACACGGGACAGGCTCCCCTCGGCGCGGGCACGGCGCAGGAAACGGTTCATGGTGTGCGTGCCGAAGGCCAGCGCCAGCGCCCCCAGCAGCAGCACCGCGGCCAGCCGCGCCGCCGCGTGCTCCACCGGCCCCGGCGTCAGGGCGTCGCGGAACAGGTCCGCGCCCCAGGACAGGTACAGCAGCCGGCCCGGCGCCGCCGCCCACAGCGGGAGGAACGCCAGCGGCACCACCACCCCCGACAGCAGGAACACCGGCATCGACAGCGTGTTCTGCACGATGCGCGCCCCCGGCGCGGCGATGAACAGCGCCGACAGGGCGGTCGCGGTGGCGGCGGTGGCCAGCGCCGTGGCCAGGGCGGCGAGCACGAACACCACCGGGTGGTGGACGGTGATCCAGTGCCCGAACACCAGTCCCGCGGTGGCGATGGCCAGCCCGAACGCGGGCAGCGACACCAGCATCGCCCCGCACAGCCGCCCGAACACCAGGGAGGCGGGCGAGACGGGGGAGGCGACCAGCAGCTCCAGCCGCCCGTTGTCGCGGTCGTCGGAGATCATCTCCCCGGCGAAGGACAGCGCCGCGATCCACAGCGCCATCAGGGTGGGCGCCACCACCGCGTAGGAGGCCAGGTCGGTGCGCCCGCTGTACAGCATCATCGACAGCAGCACCGCGGTGGTCATCGGTGTGGTGGCCAGCGTGAAGGAAGTAGGTGTCCACGCTGCGCGCCATGGTGCGGGTCTGAAAGCCCAGCCCCAGGGTGAACCCGGTGAGCGCGCCCCTCACCCCTCCACCGCCATGCCCCGCCCGCCCACCAGGTGGAGGTAGACCTCCTCCAGGTCGGGGCGGCTGCGGGCCACGTCGCGGACCCGGGCCTCGACCAGGGCGCGCTGCACCGCCAGGGTCGCGTCGGGGGAGGAGGTCTCCACCCGGGTCAGCCCCTCCTCGGGGGAGGTCACCGACACCACCCCGGGCAGGTCGGCCAGCGCGTCGCGCACCCGGTCCGGAACGCCGCGGGCGTCCACCCGCTCGTAGGCGGACACCAGGTCGCCGACCGTGGCGGGGGACTCGGTCATGACCAGGGTGCCGCGGTCGATGAGGGAGACCCGGTCCGAGAGCGCCGCCGCCTCGGCCATGTCGTGGGTGGTCATCAGGATCGTGGTGCCGTGGCCGCGCAGCTCGCCCACCAGCGCCCGGAAGTCGCGGGCGGCCACGGGGTCCATGCCCACGGTGGGCTCGTCCAGGATGAGCACCCCGGGGTCGGAGACCAGGCCGCGGGCCAGGTGCAGGCGCTGCTTCATGCCGCGGGAGAAGTCCCCGGCGCGCTCGTCGGCCCGGTCGGCGAGCCCGACCCGCTCCAGGAGCTCGTCGACCCTGCGGCGGCGCCCGGCCCGGCCCAGCCCGTACAGCGACGCCCAGAAGGCGAGGTTCTGCCGGGCCGTGAGCCGCTCGTACAGCCCCTTCTCGCCGCCGAACACGATGCCCAGGCACTCCTTGACCCGCGCGGTGTCGGCGACCACGTCGTGCCCCAGCACCCGGACGGTGCCCGAGGTGGGCAGCAGCACCGTGGAGACGATCTTGCACAGGGTGGTCTTGCCCGCGCCGTTGGGCCCGAGCAGGCCGTGCACCTCGCCGTGGGGGATGTCCAGGTCCAGGCCGCGCAGCGCCCGGAACTCCTCACCTCCCCTGCGCCGGTAGGTGCGGGTCAGACCGGAGATCTCCAAGGCTTGCATGCGCGGACCTTCCAGGGGGTGGGGGTTTCGCCGCTCACAGTTATCTTGACATCGAGATACCTTATCCCCGCCACCCCGCCCGCACAAGGGGGCCGCGGTCCCTCAAGATCCCGCGACCCCGCCGTACGGTGCGCCCTACCTGGCCCGCTGCACCCGCCCCTCGTCCCACACCGGCTCGTCCGACTCGTACACGTTCCCGTCCGCCCCGAACACCAGGAACCGGTCGAACCCCCGGGCGAACCACCGGTCGTGCGTCACCGCCAGGATCGTCCCCTCATAGGCGTCCAGCGCCGCCTCCAGCGCCTCCGCCGACACCACGTCCAGGTTGTCGGTCGGCTCGTCCAGCAGCAGCATCGTCGCCCCCGACAACTCCAGCAGCAGGATCTGGAACCGCGCCTGCTGCCCGCCCGACAGCGTGTCGAAGGTCTGCTCCGCCGCCCGCGCCAGCTCGTACCGGTCCAGCGCCCGGCCCGCCTCGTCCCGCGGCACCCCCTTCCGGGAACCCTCGCCCCGGTGCAGGATGTCCAGCAGCGTCCGCCCGGCGAACTCCGGGTGCTCGTGCGTCTGCGCGAACCACCCCGGCAGCACCCGCGCCCCCAGCCGGGCCCGGCCCCCGTGCGGCACCGGCGCCGCCTTGGCCCGTTCCTCCGCCGACAGCGGAGTCTCCTCCGGGTCCGAGCCGCCCCCGGCCAGCAGCCGCAGGAAATGCGACTTGCCCGAGCCGTTGGACCCCAGCACCGCGACCCGCTCCCCGTAGTGGACCTCCAGGTCGAACGGGCGCATCAGCCCGGTCAGCTCCAGGCCGCCGCACACCAGCGCGCGCTTGCCGGTGCGCCCGCCGCGCAGCCGCATCCGCAGGGTCTGGTCGCGCGGCAGCTTCTCCGGCGGCCCCGCCTCCTCGAACCGGCGCAGCCGGGTCTGCGCCGACTGGTACCGCGACGCCATGTCGGAGTTGTACGCCGCCTTCTGCTTGTACATCGACACCAGCGCCTTGAGCTTGGCGTGCTCCTCGTCCCAGCGCCGGCGCAGCTCGTCCAGCCGCGCGAACCGCTCCCGCCGCGCCTCGTGGTAGGTGCCGAACGCGCCGGTGTGCGTCCACGCCGTGTTCCCGGCCGCCCCCAGCTCCAGGGTGACGATCCGGTCGGGCACCCGGCTCAGCAGCTCCCGGTCGTGGGACACCAGCAGCACCGTCTTGGGGGTGGCCGACAGGGCCTCCTCCAGCCAGCGCTTGCCGGGCACGTCCAGGTAGTTGTCGGGCTCGTCCAGCAGCAGCAGCGGGGCCGGGCCCCGCAGCAGCGCCTCCAGCACCAGCCGCTTCTGCTCGCCGCCCGACAGGGTGCGCACCTCCCGCCACCGGCACCGCTCGTAGGGCACGCCCAGCGCCGCCGTGCAGCACTGGTCCCACACCACCTCGGCCTCATAGCCCCCGGCGTCCCCGTACCGGGCGATCGCCGCGGCGTAGCGCATTTGCGTCTTCTCGCCGTCGTCGACCATCATCGCGGCCTCGGCCGCCTCCAGGTCGGCGTGCGCGTCGCGCACCGCGGGCGGCGACACCGACACCAGCAGCTCGTGCACCGTGGTCTCGTCGCGCACGTGCCCGACGAACTGGTCCATCACCGCCAGGGAGCCGTCGAGGGTGACCGCCCCCGACTGCGGGCGGGTATCACCGCGCACGATCCGCAGCAGGGTGCTCTTGCCCGCGCCGTTCGCGCCGATCAGGGCGGTGACGGAGCCCTCGCCGACCCGGAAGGACACCTCGTCCAGCAGCACCCGCCCGTCCGGCAGGGTGTGGGTGACCCGGTTGACGTCGATGTGGCCCACGGCCGCGCTCCACCCGGGGATCGGCGACAGGTCCGGCGCCCGGCCCGGCCCGTGCGCCTCCCGGCAGGCTTCCACGCCCCCGAACGGCCGGGCAACCGGTTTTCCGCCCCCGAACCCCCAGGCCACCGGGCTCGCACACCCGTTGTCCACAGGCTCCGGCGACCGGGCGCGGAACGTCCCCGGCCGCTGCCATAATTGCGGGAGCCCGCAGGCCGGACGGGGGAGACGCACGGCCGCCTGGACGGGCCGCCGCCATGCCGCGGCGACGACGGAGCACAGGGGAACGGGGATCACGGGTGGCCGAGCGCAGCGCTCTCGACCTGGACGCGCTCACGATCAGCGATCGCTTCCAGCTGTTCAACTTCACCCGCCGCGACGACCACGTCACCTACCTGTGGATCCTGCGCGCCCTGGAGCGGCTGCGCGAGGTCCACCGGGTGCAGGCCGGCGCCGAGGACCTGGCCGCCACCCTGCGCGAGCTGGCCGCCGCCCACGACGGGGTGCCCGCCCTGGACCCCGCCGACCTGCGCTACCGCCTCGACGAACTGGCCGCCGACCGGGTCGTGCACCGGTTCGACGACGCCTCCCGCGCCGGGAACCTCGCCCGCTACCGCAACCGCCAGTCCGTCTACCAGTTCAGCGAACTCGGCTACCGGGCCTACCGGGCGGTCGAGGGCGTGCTCGGCGCTCGCAGCGAGGACGTCAACCTGTCCCGGCTGGTGTTCTCCGACGTCCTGGAGGACCTGCTCGCCCTGGCCGACGCCAACCGCACCGGGCGCGCCGAGCAGGTCTACCGCAGGCTCTCGCGCCTGGACACGGTGATGGAGGACATGGGCCGCCGCTCCGCCCAGTTCCACGTCACCCTGGGCGAGATCCTGCGCTCCACCGACGCCTCCCCGGACACCTTCCTCAAGTACAAGAACGCCCTGCTCGTCCACATGACCGAGTTCACCGCCGAGCTCGACCGCTACCGGCCCCGCCTGGACGAGGCGGTGCGCGAGGTGGAGGACACCGGCCTGGCCACCCTGCTGGCGCGCGCCGCCGACACCGACGAACGCCTCTTCATGGACCGGGAGGAGCGCCTGGAGGACTGGCGGCGCCGCTGGTCGGCGCTGCGCGACTGGTTCACCGCCGACGGCACCGAGCCCACCCGCGCCGCGGAGCTGCACGCCGCCACCCGCTCGGCGGTCTCGGGCGTCATCGCGCTGCTGCGCCAGATCACCGAGGGCAGACGCGGCGGCGTCAACCGCTCCACCCAGCTGCGGCACCTGGCGCAGTGGGTGTTCGACACCCCCGACGAGGGGGCCGCCCACGCCCTCATGGGCGCCGCGTTCAACGTCCGGTCCGCCCGCCACCTGGGCGTCGCCCACGAGGACGACGAGCAGATCTCCCCCAACACCACCTGGTGGGACGCGCCCGGCGTGGAGGTGTCGGTCACCCTGTTCCGCAGCGGCAAGGCGCCCACCACGGGGGTGCCCAGACCGGTGCGCCGCAACCCGGGCGCCCGCGCCGAGCTGCGCCGCCGCCAGGCGGCCGACCGCGCCGCCGACCGGCAGTCCGCCGCCCGCCTGGCCGAGGAGGGCGCCCACGACCGGCTCCTGGACGAGGTCGACACCCGCGTGCTGCTGCGCCTGATCACCCGCGCCCTGGAGTCGCGCGCCGTCGTCGCCGGGCGGCTGTCCTCGGCCACCGGCACCGACGAGGGCACCCTCGTCCGGCTGGTCCCCAGCGACACCGGCAGCACCGTCCGCACCACCCGAGGCCTGCTCCACCTGCCCGGCATGCGCCTGGAGCTCGCCCCCCGCGCCCCCGGAGCCCCCCGATGAGCCACCTGCCCTCTTGCGCCCGCGGCCCCGCGGCCCGCCCCGCAGCGGCGCCATCGGTGCCCACCGGCTCCGTGCCGGCCGCCGTGCGGCGGCCGCACGCCACCTGCGGCGCGGCCGCTCACCCCGCCGCGCCCGCCTTCCGCGTTCCGGCGTACCCGGGGGAGGGGCGATGAGCCGACGCAGACGCCGTCCCGCGCAGCGGATCGACCCCGCCGACCTGGGCTCCTACCAGCAGGCGATGCGCCGCGTGCTCACCGCCGACCTCATCACCCGCACCCGCCCCCGCCCCGGGGTCCTCGCGGGCGTCCTGCGCTGGGCCGACGAACTCACCGAGGACCTGCGCGACCTCTTCGGCCACACCCTCATCGCCACCACCGAGCACGTCCGCCTGGTCCGCGAACTCGACGTCCTCGACCCCACCCAGCGCCACGTGTTCTCCCGCGGCGGCCGCCCCTTCGACCGCCGCCGCCTCGCCTACCTCTGCCTGCTCCTGGCCTCCTTCCAGCGCTCCCAGGTCGAGATCGGCCTCTCCGACCTCGTCCGCCACTTCGCCCCCTCCGCCAACGCCATCGACGGCCTGGGCTACGACCCCACCGACGGCGGCCACAAGGCGGCCCTCGTCGACGTCTGCTCCTGGCTCGTCGACCACGGCGCCCTGCACGTCTCCGACGGGTCCATCGAGGCGTGGGCCGGCGGCCACGGCCAGGCCGACGCCCTCTTCGACATCGACCACGAGGTCTGCGAGGTGCTCTTCCGCCCCTCGCGCCCCGTCCAGCACGTCACCGGCGTCGCCGGGCTGCTCACCCACCACCCCGACGACCCCGACCGCGAGCGGACCGCCCGCCGCGCCCGCCGCCTGCTCGTCGAGCTCCCCGTCGTCCACTACGCCGACGTCACCCCCGACGTCGCCGAGGCCCTGCGCACCCCCGGCGTCGCCGAGGAGGTCGCCCACCTCACCGGCCTGACCGTCGAGCGCCGCGTCGAGGGCGTCCTGCTCGCCGACTCCGGCGGCCTGTTCACCGACCGCCCCTTCCCCGGCCGCGGCAGCGCCGTCAACCGCACCGCCGGGCTCCTCCTCGCCAAGATCGCCGACCGCATGGAGACCGCCAGGGCGGCCCTCACCCACCTGCCGGTCCCCGCCGCGCCCGCCGCCCACGCGGCCCTGGTCGACCGCATCGACTCCGCGCTGCCGCGCGAAGGCGTCGTCGAGGCCCTGGCCTGGACCGCGCCCGCCCCGGCCACCGCCGTCCCCGAACCCGCCACCGCGCCGCTCATCGAGCAGGGCCGCCTGGAGGCGATGGTCGACGACCTGTTCGCCGAGTTCGGCGCCGCCTCCTTCACCGCCGCCTGGCAGCGCGACCCCCGCGGCCTGCTCGACGCCGCCCTCGAACTGCTCACCGACCTGTCCCTGCTGCGCCCCGTCCCCGGCGGCGTGCTCGTCCTGCCCGCAGCCCTGCGCTACCGCAACATCCAGGGCGCGCTCCCGCAGCGCCCCGACACCGGCATGCTGCCCCTGGGTCTCGAACCGGAAGGAACCCCCTGATGTCCCGCGACCGCTTCAAGCCCACCCGGGCCGGGGTGATCAACGTCTGGGACTACCTCGACGAGGAGTTCACCTTCGCCGACGGGCGCCTGGTCCTGCGCGGCCACAACGGTTCGGGCAAGACCAAGGCTCTGGAGGTGCTGTTCCCGTTCATCCTGGACGGCCACACCGACCCGCGCCGCCTGGACCCCTTCAGCGGCCAGAACCGCACCATGAAGTCCAACCTCCTCTACCGGGGCCAGGACGCCGAGTACGGGTTCGTGTGGATGGAGTTCGCCCGCCCCGGCGAGGGACCCCTCCCCGAGACCGTCACCCTCGTCATCGGCCTGCGCGCCCAGCAGCACCGCGACGGCGTCACCACCTCCTTCTTCGTCACCGACAAGCGCCTGGGCGTCGACTTCGGCCTGCTGGCCGCCGACAACCGCCCCCTCACCGAACGCCAGCTCAAGGCCGCTCTGGGCGAGGGGGCGCACCACACCACCGCCGCCGACTACCGGGCCGCCGTCGACGCCCGCCTGTTCGGCCTCGGCGACCGGTACATCCAGCTCCTGGACCTGCTGCTGGCCCTGCGCCGCCCGCTGCTGGCCAAGGACCTGGACCCCGAGAAGGTCTCCGACACCCTCACCGCCGGGCTCAGCCCCCTCGACGAGAAGCTCGTCGACCAGGCCGCCCGCGACTTCGCCAACCTCTCCGCCGTCCAGCGCCGCTTCGACGACGCCACCGCCGCCCACACCGCCGTCGAGACCTTCACCGGCGCCTACTCCTCCTACCTCACCGCGCACGCCCGCCACCGGTCGGCCGGCATCTCCGCCGCCCTGGCCCGTGCCGACGAGCACATCTCCGCCCTGGCCGCCCACACCGACTCCCTGGCCGCCGCCACCGCCGATGGCGAGACCCTGGCCGCCGAGGTGGCCCGCACCGCCGCGCAGGCCGACGAACTGGAGGCGGTCCGCAAGGGCCTGGCCGAGAGCGAGGCGCTGCGCGACGCCCAGGCCCTCGAACTCGAACTGCGCCACAGCGACGCCCGCGGCCGCGAACTCGCCGAGGCCGCCCGCCGCCTGCACCGCCAGGGCGAGGAGATCACCCACCTGCGCGGCGAGGCCGACGGCGTCGCCCGGCACCTGGAGCAGAGCCGGGCCGCCATCGCCGACCTGCTCGCCGAACTGGAGGAGTCCGCCGACCGCGCCGGGATCACCGGCGACGGCGAGGGTCCCGCCGACACCGGCGTCGACGCGGCCCGGGCCCGCGCGGCCGCCCGCGCCGCCGACCTCGACGAGGTCCGCGCCCACCTGGCCGACCTGCACCGGGCCGAGGCCGAACGCGGCCGCGCCGACGCCGACGCCGCCCGCTCCCGGACCGCCCTCGAAGAAGCCGAGGAGGCCGGGGCCCGCGCCGAAGCCGGGCTGGAGGCCGCCCGCGCCGCCGTCGCCGACGAGCTCGCGGCCTGGGCCCGCCGCTGGGCCGAGGGCCCGGGCGCGGTCTGCGACCGGGCCTCGCTGCCCGCGCTCGACGCCGCCCTGGACACCTGTGGCCAGCCGGGCGCGCCCACCCTCCCGGAGGTCTTCACCGACCTCACCGACCCGGCCCGCACCGACGCGATCCGCCACGAGCACCGCCTGGCCGCCGACCGCGAGCGCACCACCGCCGACCTGGCCGCGGTGCGCGCCGAACGCACCGAGATCGCCGCCGAACGCGACGACGCCCCGCCCGCCGACCGGGCCCGCACCGCCTCCCGCGCGGGGCGCCCGGGCGCCCCGCTGTGGCGGCTGGTCCGGTTCGCCGATGGCCTCGACCCAGCCCGCGCCGCCGGGATCGAGGGCGCTCTGGACGCCGCCGGCCTGCTCACCGCCTGGGTCCACCCCGACCCCGACACCGCCCGCGCCGCCCTGGAAGCCCTCCTTCCCGACGCCCACCTCGTCCCCGC
>NZ_JBJJBV010000077.1:0-24514 GCF_045446735.1 Nocardiopsis protaetiae | reverse complement strand
CGCAGGTGGGGGCGGCGCCGGCCGGGGCGGGGACGCCTTCGGCGCCGGTGGGGGCGTAGATCTCCAGGCGGATCCCGTCCGGGTCGTGGAAGAAGATCCCGCCCGAGGCCGCCCCCTCGCCGTGGGGGACCACGCCGTCGTAGGCGAACTCCACGGCCAGCTCCAGCAGCTCGCTCTCCGCGGCCCGGACCTGGTCGATGTCGTCCACCTGGAAGGACAGGTGGTGCAGGCCGGAGGCCCCCTTGTCGAAGGGCGCCCCCGCCTGCTGCCACAGGGTGACGAGCAGCTTCCCCTCGCGGCCCAGGAAGGCGAACTCGCGCCCCTCCTCCTTGCCCTCGGCCACGACCTCGAAGCCGAAGACCCGCACGTAGAAGTCACGGGAGCGGTCGAGGTCGGTGACGCTGAGGCCCACGTGGCCGGTGGTGAGGGCGGTCGGTGCCATGGCGGAACTCCCTTGGTTCAACGGATGTAACCAGCAAAAGTGACTTTAGAGGTTAGCCTGGGGAAGGCGCAACCCCTTAAAATCGTTTAGGTAGTTATCGCAGGTGGCTGGTAGCATCCCGCCACCGCTCGCGGCCCCCACCGCGAACGCCGTGCACGGAGGAAGAAGGAGGTGCGGACCGGTGACCGACCGACCGCTCCTGGGCGAACCGCTCGCCATGGACCTGCTCAACACCCGCTGGATCTCCGGCGGGGTCGCCCTCGACCTCTTCGACACCCCCGACGGCCTGGCCCGCTGGCTGGCCGACAACGCCCTCGCCGGGCGCTTCCCCCCCGACGCGGCCGCCCTGCCCCCGCTCCGGCACACCCGCGACGTCCTGGCCGCCCTGGTCGCCGAACCCGGCTCGCCGACCGCCGCCGCCGAGCTGAACGCGGTCCTCGCCCACGGCAGCGTTCACCGGACCCTGGGCGCCACGGGGCCGGCCACCGCCACCGTCGTCGACGACCCCGCCTGGGGTCCCGCCTGGGCCGCCGCCGCCGACTACCTGGACCTGCTCCGGGCCCCGGACCGCATCCGCCGCTGCGGCCACCCCGACTGCGTCCTGTACTTCTTCGACACGTCCAAGAACGGAACCCGCCGCTGGTGCTCGATGGCGGGCTGCGGCAACCGCGCCAAGGCCGCCCGCCACCAGGCCCGCGCCCGCGCCGACCGGCCCGCCTGACCCGCCGCCCGGTCCGCCCGGTCCGCCCGGCCCGCCTGACCCGCCGCCCGGTCCGCCCGGGCTGCCCGGCCTGCGGCCCGATCCGCCCGCCCCACCGCCCGATCCGCGCCCCGCCTGACCTGCCGTCCGACCCGCCCCGCCATCCGCACCGCCTGGCCCGCGGTCCGGCCCGTCGCCCGCCCCGCCGCACACTCCAGGGCCCGATCCGCCGTCCGGCCCGACCTGCCACCCGCCCCGCCGCCTTCGGCCCCGCCCCTGGCCGCCCGGGTCGGCCGCGCCACCGTGATCGGCGGCGGCATGTTCGTCACCGCGGCCGGGAGCACCCCGGCCCAGGCCGTCGACACCGCCCGCACCCTGCCCGACGGCCTGGCGGCGGCCCTGCCCTGCCCGCGAGGCGTTCACCGCCGGGCTCGACCTCGCCGGGGGCGTCGGCGCCGTCGCCATGGCCGTGTTCGGCGCGGCCGTCCCGGTCCTGCTGCGCGTCCCGGAAAAACCCGCCGCACCCGATGAGTCCGGGACCCCGGCCGGGTCGGTACGGGTGAACGACTGAGAACCCCGGCACTCCCGGGCCACCCGACGACTCATGGAGAGACCATGGCCAACCTCGACAGCATGCTGCTCGCCAGCACCGACCCCGACCGCCTGCACGACTGGTACGCCGCCGCCCTGGAGCCCCACTCCGACGACGACGTCGACTCCTACCGGGTGCTCCGGTTCGGCCACTTCCACCTGCTCATCGACCGCCGCGACGACGTCGGCCCCAAGGCCGCCGACGCCGCCCGCATGATCATCAACTTCGACGTGGACGACGCCCGCGCCGTCGCCGCGCGCATGGACGAGTTGGGCACCTCGTGGATCGCCCCGCTGGAGGACCGCGACGGCAGCCTGTTCGCCACCGCCGCCGACCCCGACGGCAACTACGTCCAGATCATCCAGCTCAGCGAGGCCGACCGCGCGGCCATGGCCGCGTCCGAGATCGACTCCTAGGAGGGGACATGTTCGACGGCAGCCGGGCCTTCGGGTCCTTCGCGGTGCCGGACACCGGCAAGGCGCGCGAGTTCTACGGGGACACCCTGGGACTGAACGTGCGACCGGTCCCGGGCATGGAGGAGGAGGGGCTGATCCGGATCGAGCTGGGCGGCGACCACGCGATCCTCGTCTACCCCAAGCCCGACCACGTGCCCGCCACCCACACCGTCCTCAACCTGGTCGTGGACGACATCGGGGCCGCGGTGGACGAGCTCGCCGCCCGCGGCGTGCGGACCCTGCGCTACGAGGGCTTCGACCAGGACGAGAGGGGGATCTCGCACGGCAGGCCGTCCGTCGCGTGGTTCACCGACCCCGCCGGCAACGTGGTTTCTGTCATACAGGAGGCGTAACGTGTCGGTCGTGGTGGAACAGACGACCGACCAGGACTTCGCCCGGCTCGCCGACCCCTACCGGCGCGAGCTGTACGCCCACTGCTACCGGATGCTCGGCTCGGTGCACGACGCCGAGGACCTGGTGCAGGAGACGTACCTGCGCGCCTGGAAGGCCTACGACGGGTTCGAGGGCCGGTCCAGTCTGCGCACCTGGCTGCACCGCATCGCCACCACGGCCTGCCTCACCGCGCTGGAGCGCCGACGGCGGCGGCCCCTGCCCACCGGGCTGGGCGGGCCCGCCGCCGACCCGTCGGCCGAGCTGGCCGACGGGCCCGAGGTGCCCTGGCTGGAGCCGGTGCCCGACTCCCTGGTCGGCGCCGACGACCCCGGCACCGTGGTCGCCGCCCGCACCGGGGTGCGCCTGGCCCTGGTGGCCGCGCTCCAGTACCTCCAGCCGCGCCAGCGCGCCGTGCTGATCCTGCGCGACGTGCTGCGGCTGTCCGCCGCCGAGGTCGCCGACATCCTGGAGACCTCCGTCCCGGCTGTCAACAGCCTGCTCCAGCGGGCCCGGGCGCAGCTGTCCCGCAACGCCCCGGTGGAGGAGGAGATCGTCGAACCGGCCGAGGCCAAGGCGATCCTGGCCCGCTACGTGGCGGCGTTCGAGACCTACGACGTCTCGGCCATCACGGCGGTGTTCACCGAGGACGCGGTGTTCGAGATGCCGCCGTTCCGCACCTGGGTCCAGGGGGCCGCGAACATCGCGCGGCTGATCTCCGTGCACTGCCCGGCCTCGGCCGCCGGCGACATGGTGCTGCTGCCGATCGAGGCCAACGGCCAGCACGGGTTCGGGCTGTACATGCGCGACGAGGAGGGCGTGCACCGGGCGTTCGGGATCAAGGTCCTGGACCTGTCGCCGCGGGGCGTGCGGCACACGGCGATGTTCTTCGACACCTCGCTGTTCCCGCGCTTCGGCCTGCCCGACCGGCTCTGACCTGCCGCTTTCCCCGCAGGCCGAGGCCCGGCGCCGCATCGCGCGCACATCCGACTTGACGTGGCGAACTCCGCGGATGTAATTTCCCGGAAACGTTTCCAATGTGGTCCGCGTCTCCTCTCGGCTCAGGCTGGAAACGTTTCCAATCCTCTCGGCGCATCGCGACTGGAGCTTCGATGACGTCTTCACGCGCCACCCTCATCCAGGTGGCGGAACGGGCGGGGGTCTCCCTGGCCTCCACCTCCCGGGCCCTGCACGGGAGCGGCGCCAGCGCGGCCATGGTCGAACGGGTGCGCGCGGCCGCCAAGGAGCTCGGCTACAGCCCGGACGCCATCGGGCGCTCGCTGCGCATGAAGAAGACCTTCCAGATCGCCTTCGCCGTCGCCGACATCGGCAACCCGGTCTACGTCGAGATGATGACCGCGATCCACGAGGTGCTGGAACCGCACGGGTACCGCGTCGTCGTCATGTCCACCGGCGGCACCACGGCGTCCACCACCGAGCTGGTCCGCAGCCTCAGCGGCGGGTTCGTCGACGGGATGATCCTCGTCCCGCTGCGCACCGACGACCGGCTCATCGACACCCTCCAGCAGCGCGACGTGCCCGTGGTCGTCGTCGGCCGCCCGCTCGGCGACCACGGCATCGACTCGGTGTCCACCGACTCCGCCGCCGGTATCGGCCAGGCGGTCCTGCACCTGCGGGAGATCGGCCGCCGCCGCGTCGGCTTCCTCAACGGCCCCCTGGACACCACCCCCGGCGAGGCCCGCCAGCGCGGCTTCGACGCGGTCACCGCCGACGACGGCGCCCCGGGCCCCGTCGAGGTGGCCGACGACTTCACCGTCGCCGCGGGCGTGGTCGCCGCCCGGCGCCTGCTGGACCGCGCCGCCGCGGACGGGGAGCCCCTGGACGCGGTGGTCGCCGCCAACGACCTGCTGGCGATCGCCGCCATCCGCGCCGCCCGGGAGCGGGGCCTGTCGGTCCCGGAGGACCTGGCGGTGACCGGCATGGACGACACGGAGTTCGGCCGGGTCTTCCAGCCGACCCTGACCAGCGTCTCCCTCGGGTCGGCCGAACGCGGCCGCTCCGCCGCCCGGATCATGCTCGACCTGGCCGAGGGCCGCGAGGAGGGCACCCGGCAGGTCCAGGTGGGGCCCCGGCTCATCGTCCGCGAGTCGACCTCCGCCGTCGACGCCGGGCCCGCCGACGCGGCGTCCGCTCCCTCCGAGCCTGCCGCCGCGGTGCCCGTTCCCGCTGAGCCCGCCGCCGTCGAGCCCGCCGACACGGCACCCGCCGACCCGGCGACCGGGGACGCGTCGTGAGCGCCCCCGCACCCACCGCCCCCCGCCCGGCTGGTCGCCCCACTGGCCGCCGCCCGGCTCCCCGCCCCGGCGGCATGGCCCGCGCCCGCCGCCGCGAGGCGGCCGCCCTGGTCATGCCCTCCCTGCTGCCGATCCTCGTGCTCAGCGTCGCCCCGCTGATCATCGGCGTCGGCCTGGCCTTCACCGACGCCCGCCTGGTGCGCAGCCCCGACTACGAACCGGTCGGCTTCGACAACTTCGTGCGCCTGGTGGACAACGGCTTCTTCTGGGAGTCGTTCCGCATCGGCATGGTGTGGGCCGTCTCGGTCACCCTGCTCCAGCTCGCCGCCGGGATGGGCCTGGCCCTGCTGCTCAACTCCGGGCTGCGGCTCCAGGGGCTCACCCGGGTCCTGGCGCTCATCCCCTGGGCGATGCCGCCGGTGGTCGTCGCGATCATGTGGCGGATGATCTACTCGCCCAACGCCGGCCCCCTCAACGCGGCCCTGGGCGCGGCCGGGCTGCCCGACGACGTCAACTGGCTGGCCGACTTCTCCACCGCCCTGCCCGCCGTCATCGTCGTCGGCGTCTGGGTGGGCATGCCGCAGACCACCGTCACCCTGCTCGCCGGGCTCCAGCAGATCCCCGGCGAGCTGTACGAGGCCGCCGCCATGGACGGCGCCGGCCCCTGGCGCCGGTTCACCGGGGTGACCCTGCCGAGCCTGCGCCCCATCGTCGCCTCCATCACCTCCCTGAACTTCATCTGGAACTTCAACTCGTTCTCGCTGGTGTACGTGCTCACCGAGGGCGGGCCCGGCGGCCGCACCATGCTGCCGATGCTGTTCACGTACCTGGAGGCGTTCAAGAACCGCAACATCGGCTACGCCGCGGCCATGGGCGTGGTGCTCGTCGTCGTGGTGGTCCTGCTGCTGGCCCTCTACCTGTGGTCGCAGTTCCGCGACGACCGCGAAGGCAAGGTGGGCTGACCCGTGCGCACCCTCGTCCGCCCCGCCCAGTACCTCGCCCTGGCCGGATACATCCTCTTCCTCGGCTTCCCGCTGCTGTGGCTGATCTCGGCGTCGTTCAAGTCCTCCGCCGAGCTCAACTCGCTCACCGTGTCCCTGCTGCCCACCGAGTGGCGCTGGGACAACTACGCCCGGGCCCTGGCCCGCCAGGGGCTGGTGCGCTCGGCGGGCAACAGCCTGCTCGTCGCCCTGGCCTCCACCGGCCTGGTCATCCTCATCGCCCTGCCCGCGTCCTACGTCCTGGCCCGGCTCAAGGGCGCGGTCCGGGCGGCCGGGGTCGGCTGGATCCTGGTCAGCCAGGTGTTCCCGGTCATCCTCATCATCCTGCCGCTGTTCCTGATCCTGCGGACGATGGGCCTCACCGACAGCCTGGTCGGCCTGATCCTGGTCCACACCACCTACACACTGCCGTTCGCGCTGTGGATGCTCCAGGGGTACGTGTCCGCGATCCCCGTCGACCTGGAGGAGGCGGGCTCCGTGGACGGGGCCGGACGCCTGGACGTCCTGCGCCTGGTCGTCCTGCCCCTGCTGGTCCCGGGGGTGGCCGCCACCGCCATGTTCGCGTTCGTGTCCTCCTGGAACGAGTTCTTCTTCGCCCTCGTGCTGCTCCAGTCGCCGGAGAACTACACCCTGCCCATCACGCTCAAGATGTTCATCGGCGGCGAGGGCAAGGTGGCGCTGGGGCCGCTGGCCGCGGGATCGGTGCTGGCCGCCGTCCCGAGCATCGTCTTCTTCTCCCTCATGCAGAGAAAACTCACCGGTGGGCTGATGGCCGGCGCGGTCAAGGGCTGACCCCGCGCGCCGACCCCGCGTCACCCGCACCGGCGACCTGCCCACCCCGATGAAAGGAACCCCCCATGAACACCCGAGCCGCGTCCATCGCCGCCGTCCCGGCCGCGATGCTGCTCCTCACCGCCTGCGGGGGAGGGGACGGGGGTGACGGCGGGCCGGTGACGCTCCAGTTCCAGTCGCTCTCCGACCAGCCCGCCGCCATCGAGGCCACCGAGAACATCGTCCAGGCCTGGAACGAGGCCCACCCCGACATCCAGGTCGAGATCGTGCCCGCCGGCTGGGACGGGATCTACGACAAGCTCATCACCCAGTTCAACGGCGGCGCCGCGCCCGACATCATCCACTACGAGGCCGCCGGGATCGTTCCCTTCGCGGTGGACGGCTACCTCGCCGACCTGTCGGACCACATGTCCGACGCCACCCGCCTGGACATCCCCACCGGGGTCCTGGACTCGGTGACGGTGGACGGGCACGTCGTCGCCTACCCCACCGAGATGCAGTCCTACGTGGTCTTCGCCAACCGCGGCATCCTGGAGGACGCCGGGGTGGAGGTCCCCGACGAGGAGACCATGACCTGGGACCAGCTGCGCGAGATCGCCCGCGAGACCACCGACGGGGACACCTACGGCCTGGGCTGGGGGCTGGCCAGCCCCACCGCCGTGTTCATGTCCATGTCCCCCTCGTTCGGCGGCGTGTTCTTCGACGGCACCGGCGCCGACGCCGGACTGGTGCTGGAGGACGGCGAGATGGCCCTGCCCGAACTGGTCGGGGCCATGGCCCACGAGGACGGGACCATGCTCCCGGTCGGCCTCACCCAGTCCGGTTCGGAGGTGCTCGCCTCCTTCTACGCCGGCGACGTCGCCATGACGGTCCAGGGCTCGTTCCAGGCGACCAACATCGCCGCCGACGCCCCCGACGACCTCGACTGGGTGGTGCTGCCCCCGCTGGAGGGCCCCGCCGGCCCCTGGCAGTCGGCCAACCCGCAGACGCTGTCGGTGAACATCGACTCCGAGCACATCGAGGAGTCCGCGGAGTTCCTGGAGTTCTTCACCTCCACCGAGAACCTCGCGGTGCTGAACGAGGCCGACTCCCTCATCCCCGCCACCATGTCCGCGCGCGAGGCGATGGGCACCTCCCTGGCCGACGAACCCGGCTGGGAGCAGATCCTGGCCTCGGCCGAGTACCTGGAGTCCTCGCCGTTCCTGTTCGTCGACTCCTACGCGCAGTGGAAGGACACCGTGGCCACTCCCGCCTACCAGCGCTTCCTGGCCCAGGAGACGGACGCCGACGAGCTGCGCGCCGAGCTCGACGCCGGATGGCAGGAGATCACCGGATAACGGCACGCGGGACACAGAGTCGAGACCTGAGAACGAAGGGTGGGAGCCGTGGACCGGCTACAGGACCGAGCGGTGGCCGTGATCACCGGCGCCGCGGTGGGCGACGCCCTGGGCGGCGCCACCGAGGGGTGGACCCCCGAGCAGATCGAGGAGCGCCACGGCGGCCGGGTCACCGGCATCGTCGGCCCCTGGTACCCGAACTGGCGCGACGCCCGCCCGATCGCGCCGTACCACAAGGGTGACGGGCACATCACCGACGACACCCTGATGACCCGGGCGCTCGTGGAGGTCTACGCGGCGCGGCGCACGCACCTGGACGCGTACGCGATGGCCGAGGACCTCGTCCCGCTGATGATCGGGGAACCCCGCTGGATCCCCGAGCTGGAGTCGACGGCGCTGCTGCTCCAGCGGGTGTTCCTGGCCGAGAAGTGGATCGTGGCGCGGCTGCACTACGGGCACGTCGACCCCCGCGAGGCGGGGGTCGGCAACGTGGTCAACTGCGGCGCGGCCATGTACATGCCCCCGGTGGGGCTGGCCAACGCCGGTGACCCGCACGGCGCCTACGCCGAGGCGATCGACCTCACCGGCGCCCACCAGTCCAGCTACGGGCGGGAGGCGGCCGGGGTGTTCGCGGCCATGGTCGCCGCCGCCGTCGCCCCCGGGGCGACCCCGGACGACGTGGTCGCCGCCGCGCTGGAGGTCGCCCACGACGGGACCCGGGCCGCCCTGGAGGCCGTGGTCGGGGCCCTGGACGGGTGGGCGGGTCCGCCCGCCGACGACGAAGGCGAACGGGAGCTGGCCCGGCGGGTGCGCGCCGCCGTCGAGCCGTTCGACTCGGTGGGGCCGGAGTACCGCCGGATGTCCATGGACGCCCGCCGGCCCTCCCGCACCAAGGCGATCGAGGAGCTCCCCGCCGCCCTGGGCCTGCTGCTCGGGCACGGGGGCGACTACCGCGGCGCCGTCCTCGCCGCGGTCAACTACGGCCGGGACGCCGACTCGATCGCCGTCATGGCCGGTGCGGTCTGCGCGGGGCTGGGCGGGTCCGCCGCCGTCCCCGCGGAGTGGGTCGACGCGGTCGAGGCGGCCAGCCGCATGGACCTGCGTGCGACCGGCCGCCTCATGGCCGACGCCGCCGCCGACATCCTGCGCGCCGACCGCGAACGCGCCCTGGCCCGCCTGCGCGGCCTGGACACCCTGGTCGGCGGTTCCGCCGGACCGGCCGCGGCGGCGGGGGCCGCCACGGCCGATGTGACCGGTGGGCCTGCTGAGGACAGAGGGGCTGCCAGGGCCGTTGCGTCCAGCAATGCCCTTGGTGGCAGCGGGTCTGTCCCGGCCACCGGGGACGGTGCGACAGCCGGGGCCGACAGGGCCACCGGGGCCGTCGCGACCGGCG
Source organism: Nocardiopsis protaetiae (assembly GCF_045446735.1). Classification (NCBI taxonomy): domain Bacteria; kingdom Bacillati; phylum Actinomycetota; class Actinomycetes; order Streptosporangiales; family Nocardiopsidaceae; genus Nocardiopsis; species Nocardiopsis protaetiae. The sequence continues at coordinate 15,157 of NZ_JBJJBV010000077.1, read as the reverse complement.
ATGCCATCGGTGGCAGCGGGTCTGCTAGGGCTGTCGGGGACGGTGCGGTGGCCGGGGCCGACGGGGCTGCTGGGGTCAACGGGGGTGATGTGGCGACCGGAGCCGATGCGTCCGGCGAGCCCGCCGACAGCGGTGGGTCCGGCAGGACTACCGGGGCTGACGGGGGCGGTGCGGCATGAGGCTCACCTGGGCGCAGCCCGAGGACCTGCTGGCGCATGAGCTGGTGCAGTCGGCGGCCGAGGGGCGCGACACCGCGGCGATCCGGGACCGCTGGGTCGCGGCGGGCGGCGACCCCGTCCCCGTGGTCAGCGGGGCCGCGCCGACCCCGGCGCCCGCCCCGCTGCGGTCCCTGGCCCGCGCCCTGCTCGACGAACTCGACGCCCTGCCGGCCCCCGCCGCCGACCACGAGCCCGCGGAGTGGGCGGCGATCGAGGCGCTGCTGCCCCCGGCCGCGGCCCTCCCGGCACCCGGCGCCGACCTCGCCGGGCGGGTGCGCGGGGCCTGGACCGGGCGTGCCGCGGGCTGCCTGCTGGGCAAACCCGTGGAGAAGATCCCCCGCGAGGGCATCGAGGAGATCCTGCGCGCCACCGGCCGCTGGCCCCTGGACCGCTGGTTCACCGCCGTCGGCCTGCCCGCCGACGTGGCCGCCCGCTGGCCCTGGAACCGGCGCAGCGCGGGCACGTCGCTGGAGGAGAACATCGACGGGATGCCCGAGGACGACGACCTCAACCACCCCATGCTCGCTCTGGAACTCCTGGAGCGGCACGGCCCCGGGTTCACCACCGACGACGTCGCCGCGCTCTGGCTCGACCTCATGCCCGCGGGCCGGGTGTTCACGGCCGAGCGGGCCGCCTACCGCAACATCCTCGACGCCCGCCCCGTCCCCGAGACCGCCACGCACCACAACCCCTTCCGCGAGTGGATCGGCGCCCTCATCCGCACCGACCTGTACGGCTGGACGCACCCCGGCGAGGTGCGCACGGCCGCCCGCCTGGCCTGGACCGACGCCCGGCTGAGCCACACCCGCAACGGCGTGTACGGGGCGATGTGGGCGGCGGCGCTGGGCGCGGCGGCCACGGTGGCGGGTTCGGTGGAGGAGGTCCTGGACGCGGCGGACACCGTCCTGCCGCCGCGCAGCCGGATCGCCGACGCGGTGCGCCTGGGCCGGGAGGCGGCGGGCGGGGGCGACGTTCGCTCGGGCCTGGACCGGCTGCACGCCGCCTACGGTGACCTGCACTGGGTCCACGTGCTCAACAACGCCGCCGTCATCGCCTACGCCCTGGCCCGCGGCGGCGGGGAGTTCGGCCCGAGCGTGTCGATCGCCGTCACCGCCGGCTGGGACACCGACTCCGCCGCAGCCACGGTCGGCGGTGTGGTCGGCGCCCTGGCGGGGGCCGACGGCATCGGCGAGCGGTGGACCCGGCCGCTGGACGGGCGCATCGCCACCTCGCTGCCCGGCGGGGAACGGCGCATCGACGACCTGGCCGAGCGCACCACGGCCCTGGCCGCGGCGGCGTCCGCGCCGGGTCCGACGACCGACACGAGGACCCCATGACCTACACGTTCGACCCGCTCGTCCCGCGCCCGATCGACCGCCCCACCGAGGTGCCGCTGGAGCTCACCCCCGAGCGGCCGGCCGCGCTGGACGACGCCAAGATCTTCGCCGCCCCCGAACGGGCCGCCGACCGCCCCGCCTGGCGCGCCCGCCTGCACGCCTGGCGCGAGGACGCCCGCGCCCGCCACCGCTACGACGGTTCGGCCTACGAGCGCCCGGAGGCGGCGTGGGCGGCCCGCTGCCACACTGTGGCGCAGGTGTGGCTGTGGGACGAGCTGCTGTACTCGTTCGAGGAGGACCGGTTCACCCCGGACCGGTTCCTGGCCGACGCGCGCGAGCGGTTCGGCGGGCTGGACGCCGTCGTCCTGTGGCACGCCTACCCGGTGATCGGCCTGGACGACCGCAACCAGTGGGACCACTACCGGCAGGTGCCCGGACTGCGGGACCTGGTGGACGCCCTGCACGCCGCCGGGGTGCGGGTGTTCGTCGACTACAACCCCTGGGACACGGGCACCCGCCGCGGGGCGGACGACGCCACCGAGCTCGCCGCGCTGGTGGCCGACCTGGACGCCGACGGCGTCTTCCTGGACACGCTCAAGAAGGCCGAACCCGAGCTGGTGGAGCGGCTGGAGGCCGCCCGCCCCGGGGTGGTCCTGGAGGGCGAGTCCAAGCTCGCGGTGGAGCGGATCGAGGACCATTCCGCGTCCTGGGCGCAGTTCTTCGCGGACTCGCCGGTGCCCGGGGTACTGCGGGCGCACTGGTACGAGCGCCGCCACATGCAGCACCACGTGCGCCGCTGGCACCGCGACCACACCGAGGAGCTGCGGTCGGCCTGGCTCAACGGGGTCGGCGTCATGGTGTGGGAGGTGGTCTTCGGGGTGTGGGTCGGCTGGTCCCCGCGCGACGCGGCGACGGTCGCCCGCATGACCGCCGTCCAGCGCGCCGCCGGGGACCTGCTGCTGGAGGGGGAGTGGACCCCGCTGGCGGAACTGGACCCCGCGGCCGAGGCGGCGGGGGTGCACGCCTCGCGCTGGGAGCGGGACGGGCTCACCCTGTGGACCCTGGCCAACCGCTCCGACCGCGACCACGAGGGGGCGGTGCTGGCGGAGGCGCCGGAGGGCGGGGTGCTGTTCGACCTCACCGGCGGCGGGCGGGCGGCGGCCGACGGGAGCGCCGCCGTTCCGGCCCGGGGGATCGCGGCCCTGCTGCACGTGGCGGAGGGGACCGCCGCCCCCGAGTGGCTGCCCGACCTGCTGGCGGAACTGGCCCGGCGGCCGCACGACCCCGACGCGCGCTTCCGGCACCGCCTCGCCCGGCGGCTGACCCCGGCGGTGCCCGGGCCCTCGGCGGGCGGGCCCGGCCTGGAAGCCGATGCCGTCGTCTCCCCGGAGGGGGCGTCCGATGCGGCCGTGCGTTCCGGGCACTCTCACGCTCGGCCGTCGGCCCCGGTGGCGCCCGGGATCCCGGCGGGCGGGCCCGGCCTGGAAGCCGACGCCGTCGTCGTCCCGGCCGGACCGTACGTGCTGACCGTGCGGTACCGGGCCCGCGAGACCGGCATGTACCAGGGCGCGCCCTACGTCGACGAGTGGAAGCCGCTGCCCCCGCGCCTGCACGACGCCCGCGTCCTCCAGCGGGACGGGGAGCTCCAACACCCCGTCGCGGTCGCCGCCACCGAGGTGACCGAGGCCGAGTTCGCCGCCTTCCTGGCCGCCACCGGGTACGGCCCGGCACAGCCGCACCGCTTCCTCGCGCACTGGGCGGACGGGCGGCCCGCCCCCGGCACACAGGACCGGCCGGTGACCTTCGTCGACCTCGACGACGCCCGGGCCTACTGCGCCTGGCGGGGCGGCCGCCTGCCCACCGAGGACGAGTGGCAGCTGGCGGGGGAGACCGGCGGACTGCTGCGTGGGGAGCCCGCCGTGTGGAACTGGACCGAGAGCGAGCACAGCGACGGGCGCACCCGGTTCGTGATGCTCAAGGGCGGCAGCGACCACACCGCCGAGGGATCGGAGTGGTACGTGGAGGGCGGACGCCGCGGACCGGAGTACAGCCTCAAGCTGCTGCTGCCGGGGCTGGGGCAGGCGCGCTCGGCCACCGTCGGGTTCCGCTGCGCCTGGGACCTCGCGGGAGGTGCGCGGTGACCGTCGCACGGGACCCGGCGCGCGGGGCCCTGGCGGGGCTGCGCGTCGTCGACGCCGCCACCCTGTTCGCGGGGCCGATGGCTGCCATGCACCTGGGGGACATGGGAGCGGAGGTGGTCAAACTTGAACACCCGACCCGGCCCGACCCGGCGCGCACCCACGGAGCCTCCGAGAACGGGGTCAACCTGTGGTGGAAGACCCTGGGGCGCAACAAGCGGACCGCCACCGCCGACCTGTCCACCGACGGCGGCCGGGAGGTGCTGCTGGCCCTCGCCGAACGCGCCGACGTCATCATCGAGAACTTCCGGCCGGGCACCCTCGAACGCTGGGGGCTCGGCTACGAGGAGCTCTCGGCCCGCAACCCGGGGCTGGTGCTCGCCCGGGTCAGCGGGTTCGGGCAGGTCGGGCCCTACCGCACCCGGCCGGGCTTCGGCACCCTCGCCGAGGCCATGAGCGGGTTCGCGGCGATGACCGGCGAACCTGACGGGCCGCCCACCCTGCCGCCCTTCGGGCTGGCCGACGGCATCGCCTCCCTGGCCACGGCGTTCGCCGTCATGGTGGCGCTGTCCGCCCGCGCGGGAACCGGGCGCGGCCAGGTCGTCGACACCGCCATCATCGAACCGATCCTCGCCATGCTGGGGCCGCAGATCACCCGCTGGGACCGGCTCGGCACCGTGCAGCCGCGCACCGGCAACCGGTCGGTCAACAACGCGCCCCGCAACACCTACCGCACCCGCGACGGCAAGTGGGTGGCCGTGTCCACCTCCGCACAGTCCATCGCCGAACGCGTGGTGCGGCTGGTGGGGCGGGCCGACCTGGCCGCCGAGCCCTGGTTCGGCAGCGGCGCCGAGCGGGCCCGGCACGCCGACCTGCTCGACGAGGCGGTGGGCGGATGGATCGCCGCACGCACCCGGGACGAGGTCGTCGCGGCCTTCGAGGAGGCGCAGGCGGCGGTCGCCCCGGTGTACGACGCGGCCGACATCGTGGCCGACCCCCAGTTCCGGGAGCTGGGGACGATCCACCGGATCGAGGACCCGGACCTGGGGCCGATGCTCATGCAGGGGCCGCTGTTCCGGCTGTCGGACAACGACGGCGTCATCCGGTTCACCGGGCGGGCGCACGGGGCCGACACCGACGAGGTCCTGGCCGAACTCGGCTTCCCGCCGGAGCGGATCGCCGAACTACGGGAGAAGGGACAGGTATGAGACCGCCGCTGACCTGGCTCTACGCACCCGCCGACCGGCCGGACCGGGTGGCCAAGGCGCTGGCCTCGGACGCGGACGTGGTCATCGTCGACCTGGAGGACGCCGTCGCCCCGGACCGCAAAAACGCGGCACGGGAGAACGCGGTCCGCCTGCTCCGGGGGCGGGACCGACCGGCACAACTGCGCGTCAACCACCCCGACACCCCCTGGCACGCCGACGACCTCGCCGCGCTCGCCGACCTGCCCGCCGCCGTCGGCGTCCGCCTGCCCAAGGTGGAGTCCCCCGACCAGGTGCGCGCCCTGAGCGCCCGCCTGCCGGGCCGCCCGCTGCACCCGCTGCTGGAGTCGGCGCTGGGCGTGGAACGGGCCTTCGAGATCGCCGCGGCCGCCCCGGCCGTGGCCTCCCTCGGCTTGGGCGAGGCCGACCTGTCCTCGGACCTGCGGGCCGACGGCGACGCGGCACTGGCCTGGGCCCGCGGGCGCACGGTGGTCGCCGCCCGCGCCGCGGGGCTGCCGCCGCCGGCCATGTCGGTCTACCCGCACGTCAACGACCCGGAGGGACTGGCGGCGTCCTGCGCGGCGGGGCGCGCCCTGGGCTTCTGCGGCCGGACGGCGATCCACCCGGCGCAGCTGCCGGTCATCCGCGCCGCGTTCCTGCCCACCCCGGACGAGGTCGCCCGGGCCCGCACCGTGCTCGCCCGGGTGGCCGAGGCCGCCGACGCGGGCGTGGGCGCGATCGCCCTCCCGGACGGCACCTTCCTGGACCGCGCGATGCTCGCCCGCGCCCACGCCACCCTCGCCCTCGCCGACCGGTAGCCCCTCCCGCCATCCGGCGCACGGCCGCCGGGCCGCCCTCCACCGGGCACAAGCGCCCGACCGGCCGAAAGCACTCGGCGACCGCTTCCCGCACCCGGCGAACACATCACTAGTCAAATTTGACTATGTGTCCTGCGGTAGACCACGGGCAGGTGTCCTCGTCGCTCGTGCCGCCTCCCGCACCTGGTGGGCGCGCCGCTGGTCAAATTTGACGACGTGCTCCGTGGTGGACCACCGGCCGCCGCCCACTTCCCACGCCCGGTGCACACCCCACCGGTCAAACCCGGCCGCGTACTCCGCGGCGGGCCGGCGACGCCCGCCCACCACTCGGCGGCCGCTTCTCGTGCCCGGCGGACGCGCCGCTAATCGAACTTGGCGGCGTACTCCGCGGCGGGGCGGACCGAGTCCACGGCGAAGGTGACGTGCCCGACGGGGACCCGGCCGCCCACGGCCCGGGCGACCGCGGCGGCGGCCTCCAGGGAGAAGCCGCCGCACAGCTCGATGAGTTCGACGCCCTCCTCGATCAGCTCCAGCGCGACCCGGGGCGCGTCGGAGCTGCGGGGGACGGGGACCAGGTAGGTGGTCTGCCCGGCGCGTTCGAGGACCGTGCGGTCGGCCTCGGGGTCGGTTCCGGCGTGGTCGTAGATGTAGGCCCAAGCGGTGCTCATGGAAAGGCTCCCGTCTCTCCCGGGGGTGTCTCTCCTGGGGACGCTAGGCCCTCAACCGCGGTCGAGGTCAAGGAAAGGGGGTTCCCGGGTGGGCGGCGGCGGGATAGCGTGCCGACGTCTGGGAGCGCTCCCAGTCTCCGATGGAAGGAGCAGTACGTGTTACGCACCCTCTGGCGCACCGCCCTCGCGGCCGTGCTCGCCCTGGCCGCCCTCGCCCCGGTTCCGGCGGCGGCCACCGAAGCCTGCACGGCCGAGGCCGCCGTGACCTCCTCGTGGGGGAGCGGCTTCACCGCACTGGTCACCGTGACCAACACCGGGAACACCCCGGTGTCTGGGTGGTCCGCCACCTGGACGCACCCGGCGGGACAGGCCGCCACCGCCGGGTGGAACGCCGTGTTCGAGCACGACGGGCCCGCGGTCACCGCCCGCGGCGTCACCTGGAACGCCGACCTCGCCCCGGGCGCCTCCGTCGGGTTCGGGGTCCAGGGGACCACCACCGGCGGCGAGGTCGAGTTCACCGGACTGACCTGCGGTTTCGACACGAACGGAAATGAGGACGCGGTGCGGATCATGCCGCTGGGGGACTCCATCACGGGCTCGCCGGGATGCTGGCGGGCGCTGCTGTGGCGGGACCTCGTGGACGCCGGCCACGCGGTCGACTTCGTCGGCACCCTGCCGGGGGACGGCTGCGGGTTCGCCTACGACGGCGACCACGAGGGGCACGGGGGCTACCTGGTCACCACCGTGGCCGCGCAGGGGCTGCTCACCGGCTGGCTGGAACGGAGCGACCCGGACACGGTGCTCATGCACTTCGGCACCAACGACGTGTGGAGCGGTGTCCCCACGGCGGACATCCTGAACGCCTACGACACGCTGCTGGCCCAGATGCGGGCGCACGACCCCGGCATCCGCCTGCTGGTCGCGCAGATCATCCCGATGGATCCCGAGCGCAGCTGCGCGACCTGCGGGCAGGGGGTCCGGGACCTCAACGCGGCCCTCCCGGCCTGGGCCGCGGCCAACGGCACCGCGGAGTCGCCGGTCACCGTCGTCGACCAGTGGACGGGATTCGACACCGACACGGACACCTACGACGGGGTGCACCCGTCGGCGAGCGGCGACCGCAGGATCGCCGACCGCTGGTTCGCGGCCCTGGCCCCGTGAGCCCCGCGGCGGGCCGCCCGGCCCGCCGCTAGGCTGCCGCCCATGACCACCCTCCTGCGCTCCGCCGCCGTCGCGGCGGCCCTCCTCGCGACGGCGTGCGCGCCGTCGGCGGACCTGTCCGCCCACGCCGAACCGGACGGGCCGCCGCCGGGCGGGTTCGACTACCAGCTCGGCGGGGGGTACCCGCCGCCCGACGGCGTGGAGATCGTCGTGCGCGACTCCACCGACGCACCCGAACCGGACCGGTACTCCGTCTGCTACGTCAACGGGTTCCAGACCCAGCCCGGCGAATCCGACCGGTGGCTCGACGAAGGACTCGTGCTCCTCGACGACGGGGGAGAGCCGGTCGCGGACCCGGGCTGGCCGGACGAGTACCTGCTGGACACCGCCGACCCGGCCAAACGCGCGCGGATCACCGAACTGCTCACCGAGACCATCGAGGGCTGCGCCGCCACGGGCTTCGCCGCCGTGGAGTTCGACAACCTGGACTCCTTCACGCGCTCGAACGGCAGGCTCACCGCCGACGACAACTTCGCCCTCGCCGAGGCGCTCGTCACGGTCGTCCACGACCACACCATGCTCGCCGCCCAGAAGAACACCGCGGAGGAGACCGAACGCGGCCTCGCCGCGGGGTTCGACTTCGCCATCACCGAGTCCTGCGGCGCCTGGAACGAATGCGACGTCTACACCGCCGCCTACGGCGCCGAGAACGTGCTCGACATCGAGTACCCGGACACCCTCCACGAGCGCGGCCTGACCTTCGCCGACGTGTGCGCCGACCCGGACACCCCGCCCCGCACCATCCTGCGCGACCTCGACCTGGTCCCGCCCACCGCCGAGGGGCACCTCTACGAGTCCTGCTGATCACGGGTTGTAGGCGGGGCCTATGGTCACGTTTTTATTGCCGATCCCGCCGAAAAACCCGGTCCCAAGTGCGGACATTCCGCTCACCCCCGGCCGTACCACCGCCCTCGGGCCGACCGGAATCCCCAACGAGCGCTACCGACCGTGTACGCAGAGTCCCCGAGTAGTGCACAATAAATCTTGTCGGTGTTCCCTTCCTGGAACTTTCACGCACCGACAGGCCCCGGGGGTGTTCACACCCCCGGGGTTTTTGCTTTCCACCCGGATCCACCTCTTCCCTTCGGTGATTGTCGGCGTTCCCGGCCATTGAAAGCGAGGTGGATTTCTGCCCTTAGCACGACATGGTGCCTTTGCGCAGAGAAACCGATGGGTAGTGACTGGCCGGGCTCGGACAGCACAAAGATTCGAAATCGCCTGCGGTGGCAGCGCCCGAGGGTCTATCAATGTGCCCATGACGACTGATGGGCACCCCGAGCCCTGGGTGGCCTCCCTCTCCTGCGCCGCGCGTGCCGTGTGGGCCAAGCACGACCACGACACCAATGACTGGCTCCCGCTGTACCGCCACATGGCCGACAGCGCCGCCGTCGGCGGTCTCCTCTGGGACGAGTGGCTGCCCCCGCAGGTCCGCCGCCTGATCGCGGCCGCCCTGCCCGGCGGAGAGAGCGACGCTCGCCGCCTCGTCACCTGGCTCTGCTGCGTCCACGACATCGGCAAGGCCACCCCCCGCCTTCGCCAGCCAGGTCGACAGCCTTGCCGACGACATGCGCAGGGAAGGCCTGGAGATCCCTTCCCGCAAGCAGCTCCCCGACCACTCCTACGCCCCCCACGGCCTGGCCGGGCAGCTCATCCTCCGCGACTGGCTCACCACCCACCACGGCTGGTCGAAGCGCGCCACTCACCAGCTCACCGTCGTCGTCGGCGGCCACCACGGCGTCCAGCCCACCAACCCCGGCATCCTCGCCGCCGACAAGCGCCCCGACCTCCTGCGCACCCCCGGCAACGAGCAGGCCTGGCTCGACGTCCAGCACGAACTCCTCGACACCGCCGCCACCCGCACCGGCGTCGCCCCCCGCCTCGCCGCCTGGCGCGAGGTCGAGCTCCCCCAACCGGTCCAGGTCCTGCTCTCCTCCCTGGTCATCACCGCCGACTGGATCGCCAGCAACCCCGACCTGTTCCCCCTCCACCCCAACGCCGGGACCCGCGCCCACGACCCCGTCCGCACCCGCGAGGCCTGGCGCCTCCTCGGCCTCCCCGCTCAGTGGCGCCCCCAGGAGCCCCAGGGCACCTCCGCCGAACTCTTCGCCGCCCGCTTCGACCTCCCGACCGGCGCCACCCCCCGCCCCGTCCAGGAGCAGGCCGTCGAAGCCGCCCGGGCCATGCCCGCCCCCGGCCTGATGATCATCGAGGCCCCCATGGGCGAGGGCAAGACCGAGGCCGCCCTGGCCGTAGCCGAGGTGTTCGCCGCCCGCTCCGGCGCCGGCGGCTGCTTCGTCGCCCTCCCCACCATGGCCACGAGCAACGCCATGTTCGACCGCTTCCTCACCTGGCTCGCCCGCGTCCCCGGGATGCCGACCGAAGCCGCCTCCGTCTTCCTCGCCCACTCCAAGGCCCACCTCAACGAGGACTACCTCGCCCTCATGGGCGGCGGCGTCACCCTGGACCTCGACCGGGACGGCGCAGACGGCCACGGCGCGACCGCCCTCATCGCCCACCGCTGGCTGCGCGGCCGCAAGAAGGGCATGCTCGCCTCCTTCGCCGTCGGCACCATCGACCAGCTCCTCTTCCTCGGCCTCAAGAGCCGCCACCTGGCCCTGCGCCACCTCGCCCTGTCCGGAAAGGTCGTGGTCGTCGACGAGGCCCACGCCTACGACACCCACATGAACACCTACCTCGACCGAGCCCTGAGCTGGCTCGGCGAGTACGGCGTCCCCGTCGTCATCCTCAGCGCCACCCTCCCCGCCCGCCGCCGACGCGAACTCGTCGCCGCCTACACCGGCGACCGACACGGCCACGACCACGTCGAACAGGCCCGCGCCTACCCCCTCATCACCACCGCGGCCCCCGGCACTCCCGCGGCCGTCCTCACCCCTCCCGCCTCCGGCCGCGGCACCGACGTCCTCCTCGAACCCCTCGACGACGACCTCGCGACCCTGACCTCCCGCCTCGGAACCGACCTCGCCGACGGCGGCTGCGCCCTGGTCATCCGCAACACCGTCGCCCGCGTCCACGAGGCCGCCGCCCACCTGCGGGACGCCTTCGGCGAGGACACGGTCACCGTCGCCCACTCCCGCTTCCTCGACCTGGACCGCGCCGCCAACGACGCCGCCCTCGTCGCCGCCTACGGTCCACCCGATCGCGGCCACGACCGCCCCGCCCGGCACATCGTGGTCGCCACCCAGGTCGTCGAGCAGTCCCTGGACGTCGACTTCGACCTCCTCGTCACCGACCTGGCCCCCATCGACCTCGTCCTCCAGCGCATGGGCCGTCTGCACCGCCACCCCCGCGGCGAGGACCAGGCCGACCGCCCCGCACCCCTGCGCCGCGCCCGCTGCCTCATCACCGGCGTCGACCGGACCGCCACACCCCCCGAACCCGTCCGGGGCTCGCGCACCGTCTACGGCGAACACGTCCTGCTGCGCTCCCTCGCGGTCCTGCGCTCCCGTCTGGAAGCCCGCACCGACGCGGAACGCACCGTTCACCTGCCCGCCGACATCAGCCCCCTGGTCCAGGACGCCTACGCCGACGACGACGCGCTCATCCCGCCCGCCTGGAAGGACAGGGCCGAGCAGGCCCGCACCGCCCACGACGTCGCGCGGGTGACCCAGGAGGAGAAAGCCGACGTCTTCCTGCTCGACGCGCCCAAGCGCCCCGGCCGTGCGCTCATCGGCTGGGTGGACGCCGGTGTCGGCGACGCCGACGACTCCCACAAGGGCCGCGCCCAGGTCCGCGACACCGCCGAGAGCCTGGAGGTCCTGGTCGCCCGCCGGTCCGCCGACGGCACCGTCACCACCGTCCCCTGGCTCCCCGACGACCGCGGCGGCGTGGAACTGCCGACCCACACCGCCCCACCCGCCGACGCGGCCCGCACCCTGCTCGCCTCCGCGCTGCGCCTGCCCTACCAGTTCACCTTCGGCGCGATCATCGACCGGGCCATCGACGAACTGGAAGCCGACATGGTCCCCGCCTGGCAGACCAAGGACGCCCACTGGATCGCCGGGGAACTCGTCCTGTTCCTCGACGAGAACGACCGGGCCGACCTGGCCGGATACCACCTGCACTACACCCGGACCGACGGATTGAAGGCCACCCGTGCCGAATGACGCCACCCCCGCACCCGCCGCCTTCGACCTCACCGCCCGGCCCTGGGTCCCGGTCCTGCGCACCGACGGAACCGAGGCCGAACTCTCCCTCACCGAGGTGTTCGCCCAGGCCGCCGACCTGCGCCGCCTGGTCGGTGACGTGCCCACCCAGGAGTTCGCGCTGCTGCGCCTGCTGCTCGCGGTACTGCACGACGCGGTCGACGGCCCCGCGGACCTCGACGACTGGGAGGAACTCTGGGAAGGGGGCATTCCGGCCGACACGGTCGCGGACTACCTGCACAAGCACCGCGAACGCTTCGACCTGCTGCACCCCCTCACTCCTTTCCTCCAGGTCGCCGACCTGCGCACCGGCAGGGACGAGTACTCCTCCCCGGACCCGATCGTCGCCGACGTCCCCAACAACGCCCGGTTCTTCACCATGCGCGCCCTCGGGACCGAGAGTCTGACCTTCGCCGAGGCCGCACGCTGGCTGGTGCACGCCCACCCCTACGACACCTCCGGCATCAAGTCCGGTGCCGTCGGCGATCCCCGGCTCAAGGGCGGCAAGGTCTACCCGCAGGGCGTGGGCTGGGCCGGGAACCTCGGCGGTGTGTACATCGAAGGCGACACCCTCCAGGAGACCCTGCTGTTCAACCTGGTCTCCTTCGACACCGGCAAGCTGCACCGCAGGCCCCACCTGGACCGACCTGCCTGGCGTCTGGCCCCCGACACCGCGGAACCCCTCACGGGGGCCGAGGCGGTCGCCCGCCCGCACGGTCTGCGAGACCTGTACACCTGGCAGGCCCGCCGCCTGCGCCTGCACCACGACGGCACCTCCGTGAACGGGGTCCTGCTCGCCTACGGGAACCCGCTCACCCCGCGCAACCTCCACCAGCGCGAGCCCATGACGGCCTGGCGGCGCAGCCCCGCCCAGGAGAAGAAGCTCAAGGAGGCCACCGTCTACCTGCCCCGCGACCACGACCCCTCCCGCGCCGCCTGGCGCGGACTGGGTGCGCTGGTCACCGGGGAGACCCGGGGGCGGGAACAGCGCAACGAGGCCGCGAAGGACGTGGTCCCCCGCATCATCGACTGGTTCGCCCGCCTGACCGTGGAGGGTCCGCTGGATGATGGGAACTCCCTGGTCAGGGTCCGTCTCGTCGGTGCCGCCTACGGCACCCAGCAGTCCGTCATCGACGAGATCGTGGACGACGCCGTCGCGATCCCCGTGGTGCTCCTCCACAAACGGGACGGCCTCCTCGGACGGACCGCCGTGGCCGCAGTCGAGGACGCCGAGAACGCCGTCACCGTCCTGGGCGACCTGGCCACCGACCTCGCCCGTGCCGCGGGCCGCAGCGGAGACCTCTCGCGGAGTACCGCCAGGGATCGGGGGTTCGCCGCACTCGACGGCCCCTTCCGTACCTGGCTCCGCGGGCTGGAACCGTCGGATGACCCTGATTATCCGACCGAGCAGCGCCGCCGCTGGCAGCTCCAGGTCCGCGGGATCGTCTCCGAGATCGGTGATGACCTGGTCCGGGCAACGGGAGATGCCGCCTGGCAGGGCAGGGTCGTCCACACCTCCAAGGGCGACCTGTGGCTCAACACCGCACGGGCCGACCTGCTCTTCCGGGTCGGCTTGCGCAAGGCCCTGACCATGACCCTCCCAGAGGACGCCGTGGCCCCAGAGCCCCCGAGCGGCACCGGCGACGACGCCCCGAACCGGACAACGGAGACACAACGGTGACCACCACGACCAGCACCGAGTACGCTGAGCCCCTCCACGACCTCGGAACCTTCGTCGACGAGCGTATCCGCCCCATCCAGGGCGGCTACATGAAGGACCGCCCCGAGGCGGTGGCGATCCTCGCCAAGCTGCGCCGGGGCGCCGGCAAACCCCTGGAGGCCGTGCCCGAACTGCTCGGGCTCACCCTCGACCACGACTTCTACGAGAGGTTCCCGACCGGTCACCGGCACATCGAGGACGCCGAGGCGGCCGCCCACGAGGCCCTCACCCTGTACGCCCTGCACCAGCAGTCCAAACGGGACCAGGGCATGCACCGGCGGGGCCGCGACCTGGGCGGCGCGGTACGGCGCCTCATGCCGGGCGGCACCATCGACGAACCCCTGCGCAGGCGCTTCGTGCAGGCGGGCAGCGCGGTGGACCAGGGTGTCCGCCTGGACCGCCTGCGGGGCATCGTCAAGCTCCTGCGCGCCGCCGACGTCCCCCTGGACTACGCGCTGCTCGCAGACCAGCTCTACGCGATCCGCGCCTTCAAGGACGGCCCCGCGCGGGTCCGCGCGGCCTGGGGGCGCGGATTCCAGTCCTACCGCCCCGCGGCCACCGAGGGCGAGGGCGAATCCGGACCGGCGGGGTCCCCGGCGGGAGCCTGAGGAACCGGTTCGCTTCCACGTTCCTTCCGCCCGCCCTGGAACCTCTTCCGTTTCATTGCACACGCATCCCCCTGATTCCGCCCCCGCTGCAACAGTGCGGAACACACGGCACCACACCGACGAGATCCCGAGGAACCGACGACCATGAGCCGCACCATTCTCGACGTGCACGTGTTGCAGACCGTGCCGCCCAGCAACCTCAACCGCGACGACACCGGCACCCCCAAGACCGCCGTCTACGGCGGCGTCCGCCGGGCCCGGGTCTCCAGCCAGGCCTGGAAACGCGCCACCCGCCAGGCCTTCGGGGCCCTCCTCGACCCCCAGGACCTGGGCACCCGCACCAAGCGCGTCGCCGAGCTGGTCGCCGCCCGCATCGTCGAACTCGCTCCGGACCTCTCCAAGGACGAGGCCGTCGCCCTCGCCGCCGAGACCGTGCAGGTCGCCACCGGCTCCAAGATCGAGGTGCCCAAGCGCAAGGCCGACGCCGCCAAGAAGAAGGGCGAGAAGGAGCCCGCCCCCGAGTCCGCCTACCTCATGTTCCTCAGCGCCCGCCAGCGCGACGGCCTGGCCGCCCTCGCCCTCGAAGGCCGCGAGAACATCAAGGATTTCCTCAAGGACAAGGACGCCAAGGCGCGGGCCAAGGCCGTCGCCGACACCCACCACTCCGTCGACATCGCCCTGTTCGGCCGCATGGTCGCCGACGGCGCCGACATCAACGTGGACGCCGCCGCCCAGGTCGCCCACGCCATCAGCGTGCACGCCGTCGAGAACGAATCCGACTACTACACCGCCGTCGACGACCGGAACGAGGACTCCGAACCCGGCGCGGGCATGATCGGCACCGTCGAGTTCAACTCCGCCACCCTCTACCGCTACGCGGCCGTCGACGTCGACCGGCTGCGCAAGAACCTGGGGGAGGGGCTGCGCGAGGACGAACCCGCCACCGAGCCGCTGCGCCGCGCGGTGCAGGCGTTCGTGCGCGGGTTCGTGGAGTCGCTGCCCACCGGCAAGATCAACACCTTCGGCAACCACACCCTCCCGGACGTGGTGATCGTCAAACT
>NZ_JBJJBV010000076.1:0-24465 GCF_045446735.1 Nocardiopsis protaetiae | reverse complement strand
GAGCATGCCCGAGTCGTACGGTTCGATGGGCGGGTCCAGGGTGCGCACAGCGTGGCCTTTCCTGGGTGTTCGTCGTGTGCCCCGAAAAGGGCCCTCGGGGCGGGCCGGGCGGGGGGCGGCCGGGGTCCCTCCGGCGGGTCGGCGGCCGGGCCGTGGGCCCGGGGGCGGACTAGAGGCGGTCCAGGAGTTCGGCCTTCTTGTCGGCGAACTCCTGATCGGTGAGCAGGCCCTCCGCGTGCAGGCGTCCCAGCTCGCGGATCTTGGCGAAGACCTCCTCGGCGCCGCCCGCCTCACCGCCCTCCAGGGCGGGCGCGGCGGGCGCCCGTCCGATGTACGCGTTGAGGGTGGCCGCCATGAGGAAGGTCTCCTCGGCGCCCTTGGAGCCGTGCGAGGCGAGGGTGAAGAAGTCGTTCTCCAGGGAGGTCGCCTCGGGCAGGGTGACCCCGCGCAGCACGATGCGCATGTACCCCTCGGTGACGTCGACCTGCGGGTGCCAGTGCACCGAGTCGATCTCCGTCAGCCGGTACTCGCGGGACTTCTCCTTCTCCTTGGCGCTGCTGGCCAGCCACCCGTCCCATTGCAGGCGCACCTTCTCGCCGTCGAAGGAGGCCGACCCCTCCGCGGTGCGCGCCTGCACCGGCGGCCGGGCGACCAGGGCCCGGGCGACCTCGGTGCGGTCCAGCTCTCCGGTGAGGGTGTCGCGGGCGTAGCGGGCCAGGTCGCGGATCTTGTCGGCGACGTACTCGGCGACCAGCTCGGTGTCGTGGGGGCCGGTGAGGACCAGCGGGGTGAGCGCGTTCCGGGCGGACACGCCCAGCACGACGTAGGGGTCCACACCCGGGACCAGGTCCAGCCGCAGCCGCCACCCGTGCCTGCGGTCGCCCTGGTGGAAGTCCACCTCGCGCACCGCCGCCAGCGGGACCTCGCACCCGGCCAGCGCCTTGAACAGCGTCGGCACCTTGCGCCCGGAGTCGAAGCGGATCCGCACCGTCTCGTCGTCGATCCTCCAAAGGGCGTGGTGCCCGCGCAGTTCCTCCATGGCTCACCATCCTAGGGCGGGCGGGCACGCGCTAGCGGGGGCGCGGCGCCGGGCGAGCGGCCGGTGAGGGGTCACCGGGGCGCATCGGGGGTAGAAACGCCAGCACACCGGCCCCGGAGCGAGGCGGGTGCGGATCCGAAAGGTCGAGGCGATGTCCAAAGAGGCGGCGGCCGAGGGGGCCGCGGAGTTCCGTGCGGCGCGCGATCTGCTCCTGCGGCTGCGGGAGGACCGCGAGGCCGCGCACCGGGAGTTCACCTGGCCCCGGCCCGAGGTGTTCAACTGGGCGCTGGACCACTTCGACGAGGTCGCGGAGCGCCGGCCGGACCGCACGGCGCTGTGGATCGTCGACGAGGACGGCACGGAGGAGAAGCACACCTACCGGCGGATGGCGGAGCGCTCCTCCCAGGTCGCCAACTGGCTGCACGCCCAGGGCGTGCACGCGGGCGACCGCATCCTGGTGATGCTCGGCCCGCAGGTGGAGCTGTGGGAGATCACCCTGGCGGCCGTCAAGCTCGGCGCCGTGGTGGTGCCGACCGCCACCAACCTGACCGAGGGCGACCTGGTGGACCGGTTGGAGCGCGGCGAGATCAAGCACGTGGTGTGCTCGCCGGTGGACACGGAGAAGTTCGAGGGCCTGAGCGGCCACTGGACCCGCATCTGCGTGGGGTACATGGACGGCTGGCTCGGCTACCCCGACTCCGAGCACGCCGGGCTGGACTTCCACCCGGCGCAGCGGATCGGCCCCGACGCGCCCCTGCTCGTCTACTTCACGTCGGGCACCACCGCCAAGCCCAAGCTGGTGGTGCACACCCAGCGCTCCTACCCGGTCGGGCACCTGTCCACCATGTACTGGCTGGGCGTGCGGCCGGGGGACGTGCACCTCAACGTGTCCGTGCCCGGCTGGGGCAAGCACGCCTACAGCAGTGTCTTCGGCCCGTGGAACGCCGAGGCGACGGTGCTGGTGGTGCGCCAGGACCGCTTCTCCTCCGAGCGCCTGCTCGACGAGATCGTGCGCTGCGGCGTGCACACCTTCTGCGCCCCGCCGACGGTGTGGCGGATGCTGGTGCAGACCGACCTGGCGTCGTGGAAGGTGCCGCTGCGCGAGGCGCTGGCCGCCGGGGAGCCGCTGAACGCGGAGGTGGTGGAGCACGTGCGCAAGGCGTGGGGCCTGACGGTGCGCGACGGGTTCGGCCAGACGGAGACCACCCTGCTGGTCGGCAACTCCCCCGGACAGCACGTGGTGCCCGGGTCGATGGGCCGCGAGATGCCCGGCTACCGGATCGTGCTGGCGGACCCGGTCACCGAGGAGCCCGGCGACAGCGGCGAGATCTGCGTGGACCTGTCCGACGAGCCGGTGGGGATCATGAAGGGGTACGCCGACAGCCCCGACCTGACCCGGCTGGCGACCCGCCGGGGCCTGTTCCACACCGGGGATCTGGCCTCCCGGGAGGCCGACGGGCACATTACCTATATCGGCCGCGGCGACGATGTGTTCAAGGCCTCGGATTACCGCATCTCACCATTCGAACTCGAAAGCGTGCTCGTCGAACACGAATACGTGGCCGAGGCGGCGGTGGTCCCCTCGCCCGATCCGCTGCGGCTGGCGGTCGCCAAGGCGTTCGTGACCCCGGCCCCGGGGGTGCCGGCCACGGCGGAGACGGCGCGGGCGATCCTGGAGCACGTCCGGGCCCGCCTGTCCCCGTACAAGAGGGTCCGCCGCCTGGAGTTCGCCGAGCTGCCCAAGACGGTGTCGGGCAAGATCCGCCGGGTGCAGCTGCGCCGGGAGGAGGCCGAGCGCGGGCCGGTCACGGACGGCTCGCGCCACCCCGCCGAGTTCTGGGAGGAGGACTTCACCGGGCCGGGGGCCTGAACCGGCACCGGCCTATCCGGAGAAATGCGTCTCAACAAATGAGACGAACATTTCACCATTGTCGCGATTACCGCCTCCCACCATGTGACCCTCGTCCGAAATACCGGCGTAACCGCGTTCGGGCCCCGCGGCCGCGCTAGTGTGCAGGGTGGCGGCACCGCACGAGCGAGGACATAAGGGGAGCAGCAGCATGCCCAGCACCAACGACACACGGGTGGTCGACTACAAGCCGCTCATCGCCCCCCGGGACCTGCTCGCCGAGCTTCCCCTGGGAGATGAGCGCACCGCCCTGGTCGAGCGCTCCCGCACCGAGGTCAAGCGGGTCCTGGACGGTGAGGACGACCGCCTGCTGGTCGTCGTCGGCCCCTGCTCCGTGCACGACCGCGAGTCGGCCATGGACTACGCCCACCGCCTCATCGAGCTGATCCCCTCGCTGAGCGAGGAGCTGTGCGTGGTCATGCGCGTGTACTTCGAGAAGCCGCGCACCACCGTCGGCTGGAAGGGGCTCATCAACGACCCCGGCCTCGACGACACCTACGACGTGCAGCGCGGCCTGCGCCTGGCCCGCGAGATCCTGCTGGACATCAACTCGCTGGGGCTGCCCGCGGGCACCGAGTTCCTCGACCCCATCACCCCGCAGTACATCGCCGACGCCGTGTCCTGGGGCGCGATCGGCGCCCGCACCACCGAGAGCCAGGTGCACCGCCAGCTGAGCAGCGGCCTGAGCACCCCGGTGGGCTTCAAGAACGGCACCGACGGCGACGTGCAGGTGGCCGTGGACGCGGTCGGCGCGGCCGCCGCCTCCCACACGTTCTTCGGCGTGGACCCGGCGGGCGCCGGCTCGGTGGTCGTCACCGAGGGCAACCCCGACTGCCACGTCATCCTGCGCGGCGGCCGCACCGGCCCCAACCACGACACCGCCTCGGTGAACGCGGCGCTGGACGTCATCACCAAGGCCGGGCTGCCGCGCCGCCTGATGATCGACGCCAGCCACGCCAACAGCGGCAAGGACCACGAGCGCCAGCCGGGCGTGGCCGCCGAGATCGCCGCCCAGGTCGCCGAGGGCCAGGACGGCATCATCGGCGTCATGCTGGAGAGCTTCCTCGTCCCCGGCGCCCAGAAGCTGGGCGACCCGGCGGACCTGGTGTACGGCCAGTCCATCACCGACAAGTGCATGGGCTGGGACACCACCACCGAGGTGCTGACCACCCTGGCCGAGGCCGTCCGGGCCCGCCGCAAGACCGCCTAGCCGGTCCGCACACGCACCGGCGCCCGCACCGTTCACGAACGGGGCGGGCGTCGTCGTTCCCAGGGCCGGGCCTAGCGGGTCGCGGACTCCCGCGGGAGGACCTCCAGGGCGGCCAGCAGCTCGCGGCCCAGGGCCTCGCAGTCCCCCGGTTCGAATGCGTCGGCCCCGGATTCCAGGCGCAGGGCGAAGGTGTGCGTGCCCGCCGGGCCGCTCACCCAGCCGACCCACCACCCCGGCGCGCCCCCGCCCTCGCAGGCCGCGCGGCCGTGCAGCGTGTGCCCCTCGCCCTCCTCCACCAGGGTGAGCGCGTGCAGTGCCCGCTGGTGGGCGGCGTCCACCGGCAGTTCTCCGCGGGCCAGCTGGGCCAGGAACTCCGTCTGCTCCACCGCGGAGACCCCCAGCGGGCCCCGCGCCCAGAAGTCGTCCTCCCCCGTGCCGACGTCGCGGTTGCCGTACTCGAACCGGTCCACCCACGGTGCCAGCCGGTCCCGGCCCACCCGCTCCACCGCGTCCCGGTGGGCGGCCTCCCCGGCGCCCGCCACCGCCCCCGCGTCGGCGGCCGCACCCGTCTGGAGCGCCACCAGCGCCGTCACCAGGTCGAACGTCTCCCCCGGCACCGCGCGCTCGCGCGCCCGCCCGGGGTCCACCAGCACCGAGGTGCGGTCCTGTGTGTCGTAGAGCACGAACGTGCCCGTCGCCCCGGCCCGCTCGAACACCGCGGCCAGGTCCGCCCGCTCCACCGCGGCCACGTCCCCGCCCACCGCGGCGGCGTTGTCCGCGCCCGGGGACGGGCCCGGCCCCTCCCCGTCCTCCCGCGGAGCGGCGCAGCCCAGCAGCGCCGCCAGCGTCGCGCCGACCACCGACGCGCACCCGATCCGTCTCATCCTCCGCGTGTCCACCAGCACTCGGTCTCCCTCGGTACACGAACCGCAACGACCCGATTCCGTTCCGTTCACCGCACACGGTAGTCCGTGCGCGCCCGCCCCGCCGGGGATTCGACCGGTCCGTTCGCGCGGGCGGCCGCACGGCGGCGGCCGCCCTTGGGAGCGGCCACGGCCGCTGCTAGGCTGAACGTGTTGCTGACCCCGTACGGGAGAGTGCCCGCGCAGCCGGCGCGGGCCGCCGAAGGAGCAATCCCTCCCCGAAACAACCTCTCAGGCACAGTGGACCGTACGGGCGAGACCACTCTGGAAAGCAGGGACCGCGTCCCTCGCCGAAGGTGCAAGCCACGCCGAGCGCGCGGTGAAGCTCTCAGGCACAGATGACAGAGGGGGAGGATGGCAACGCCTATGCACGATACGACGCCCATCCTCTCGGGAGTACCCATGTCAGAGCCCGCGTCCGCGTCGCGGCCCACCGCCCTGCGCGCGATCCACGAGAAGGCCGGTGCCTCCC
Source organism: Nocardiopsis protaetiae (assembly GCF_045446735.1). Taxonomy (NCBI): domain Bacteria; kingdom Bacillati; phylum Actinomycetota; class Actinomycetes; order Streptosporangiales; family Nocardiopsidaceae; genus Nocardiopsis; species Nocardiopsis protaetiae. The sequence goes on along the minus strand of NZ_JBJJBV010000076.1, from coordinate 18,912 downwards.
TCGTCGACTTCGCCGGGTGGCTCATGCCCCTCCGCTACGGCAGCGAGACCGCCGAGCACAAGGCCGTACGCGAGGCCGCGGGCCTGTTCGACCTCTCCCACATGGGCGAGATCCGCCTCACCGGCCCCGACGCCGGGCGCGCCCTCGACCACGCCCTGGTCGGGCACCTGTCGCAGGTCAAGCCGGGCAAGGCCCGCTACACGATGATCACCGACGCCGACGGCGGCGTCCTGGACGACCTCATCGTCTACCGGCTCGGCGAGGAGGAGTACCTCGTGGTGGCCAACGCCGCCAACGCCGACGTCGTCTCCGCCGCCCTGGCCGAGCGCGCCGCCGGGTTCGACGTCGAGGTCGCCGACGAGTCCGCCGAGTACTCGCTCATCGCCGTCCAGGGCCCCCGGGCCGTGGAGATCCTGGCCCCGCTCACCGACGCCGACCTGGACTCCATCCGCTACTACGCGGGCTACGAGCACACCGTCGCCGGGGTCCCCGTCCTGCTGGCGCGCACCGGCTACACCGGCGAGGACGGGTTCGAGATCTTCGTCAAGCCCGCCGAGCGCGCCGTCGAGGTGTGGGAGGCGCTCATCGCCGCCGGCGCCGACCGGGGCCTGGTGCCCGCCGGGCTGTCGGCCCGCGACACCCTGCGCCTGGAGGCGGGCATGCCGCTGTACGGCCAGGAGCTGAGCACCGACCTCACCCCCTTCGACGCCGGGCTGGGCCGCGTGGTCAAGTTCGACAAGGAGGGCGACTTCGTCGGCCGGGCCGCCCTCGAAGAGGCCGCCCGCACCGCCCGCCCCCGCCGCCTCATCGGCCTCGTCGCGCGCGGACGCCGTCCGCTGCGCCGCGGCCAGGACGTGCTGCGCGACGGCGCGGTCGTCGGCACCATCACCAGCGGCGCGCCCTCCCCCACCCTGGGCAGCCCCATCGCCATGGCCTACGTGGACGGCGAACTCGACACCGCGACCGGCGCGTTCACCGTGGACGTGCGCGGCCGCGGCGAGGACGTCGACGTGGTCGAGCTGCCGTTCTACAAGCGGCAGGCCTGAGAGACGTGGGTCCCGCACCAACGGGACCCCACGCGCCCCGCGCGGCTGCACCCCTGATCGGGATCGGCACGGGCGGGACGCGATCCGGACGTAGGCCGGGCCGGGCGGCCGTCACCCGGCGGCGCGGCAGGAATGAAGAGAACCTCCAAGGAGAGTTGAAGTGAGCGTTCCCACGGAGCTGGGTTACACCGCCGAACACGAGTGGGTCTCGATCGAGGACGGGGTCGCAACGGTCGGCATCACGGCGTTCGCCGCCGAGTCCCTCGGCGACATCGTCTACGTCGAGGCCCCCGCCGCCGGCACCACCGTGAGCGCGGGCGAGACCTGCGGCGAGGTGGAGTCCACCAAGTCCGTCAGCGACATCTACTCCCCCGTCGACGGCGAGGTCGTCGAGGTCAACGCGGACCTGGAGGGGGAGCCGGAGTCCATCAACTCCGACCCCTACGGCGCGTGGCTGTTCAAGGTGCGCCTGGCCGGGGAGCCCGGCGCGCTGCTCTCCGCGGAGGAGTACACCAAGCTGACCGAAGGCGAGGACTGACCCCCGATGGCCACCGACAACACGCTCAACCAGAGCCTGAGCGAACTCGACCCGGAAGTCGCGGCCGCGGTCGACGCGGAGCTGGGCCGCCAGCGCGACACCCTTGAGATGATCGCCTCGGAGAACTTCGCTCCGCAGGCCGTCATCGAGGCGCAGGGCACCGTCCTGACCAACAAGTACGCGGAGGGCTACCCGGGCCGCCGCTACTACGGCGGGTGCGAGTACGTCGACGTCGTCGAGCAGCTCGCCATCGACCGGGCCAAGTCCCTGTTCGGTGCCGAGCACGCCAACGTACAGCCGCACTCGGGCGCCCAGGCCAACACGGCCGTGTACTTCGCCCTGCTCAAGCCGGGCGACACCATCCTCGGTCTGGACCTGGCCCACGGCGGCCACCTGACCCACGGGATGCGGATCAACTACTCCGGCAAGGTCCTCAACGCCGTGGCCTACCACGTGCGCGACGAGGACGGCACCGTCGACTACGACGAGGTCGCCGCCCTGGCCAAGGAGCACCAGCCCAAGATGATCGTGGCGGGCTGGTCGGCCTACCCGCGGCAGCTGGACTTCGCCCGGTTCCGGGAGATCGCCGACTCCGTGGGCGCCCTGCTCATGGTCGACATGGCGCACTTCGCCGGCCTGGTCGCGGCGGGCCTGCACCCCAACCCGGTGCCGTTCGCCGACGTGGTCACCACCACCACGCACAAGACCCTGGGCGGCCCGCGCGGCGGTCTGATCCTCACCAAGGCCGAGCTGGCCAAGAAGATCAACTCCGCGGTGTTCCCCGGTATGCAGGGCGGGCCGCTGGAGCACGTGATCGCGGCCAAGGCCGTGGCGCTCAAGGTCGCGGCGGGCGAGGAGTTCGCCGACCGCCAGCGCCGCACGGTGTCCGGTGCCAGGCTGCTCGCCGAGCGCCTGACCCGGCCCGACGCCGCCGAGGTCGGTGTGAAGGTGGCCTCCGGGGGGACGGACGTGCACCTGGTGCTGGTCGACCTGGTGGACTCCGAGCTCAACGGCCAGGAGGCCGAGGACCGGCTGCACTCCATCGGGATCACCGTCAACCGCAACGCGGTGCCCAACGACCCGCGGCCGCCGATGGTGACCTCGGGTCTGCGGATCGGCACGCCGGCGCTGGCCACGCGCGGGTTCGGCGACGAGGACTTCGCCGAGGTCGCCGACATCATCGCCGAGGCCCTCAAGCCCGAGTTCGACGCACAGGCGCTGAGCACCCGGGTGCGGGCGCTGACCGAGAAGTACCCGCTCTACCCCAACCTGTAGGGCCCCGCCGTGCGGGGCCGCCCGGCCCCGCACGGCATCCGTCCGGCAGGCACGGCCCTGTGCTCATCCGGGCCCTGTGCTCAACGAGGAGGACAGACCCTTGGCCATCAGCGTGTTCGACCTGTTCAAGATCGGTATCGGACCCTCCAGCTCCCACACCGTCGGGCCGATGAAGGCCGCCCGCACGTTCGTCACCCGGCTGCGGGAGAACGGACTGCTGGACGAGGTGGCGCACGTGCGCGCCGAGCTGTACGGGTCGCTCGCCCTCACCGGCAAGGGGCACGGCAGCGACACGGCCGTCGTGCTCGGCCTGCTCGGCCACACCCCCGAGGGGGTGGACGTGGACACCGTGCCCGCTCTGGTCGACCGGGTGCGCACCGAGCGCTCGATGGCGCTGGGCGGCCCGGACGGGCCGGTGGTGGACTTCGACCCGGCCGTGGACGTGGACTTCCGCCGCAAGGAGAGCCTGCCCGACCACCCCAACGGGATGCGGTTCGTCGCCCGGGACGCCGCCGGCGGCGAGCTGGCCGCCAAGGTGTACTACTCCGTGGGCGGCGGGTTCGTCGTGGACGAGCGGGCGGCGGGGGCCGACCGCATCAAGGCCGACGACACCGTGCTGCCGTACCCGTTCGACACCGCCGAGGACCTGCTGGCGCTGTGCGCCGAGACCGGCATGTCGATCAGCGCGATCATGCGCGCCAACGAACGCGCCTTCGGCCGCACCGACGCCGAGATCACCTCAAGGCTCCTGGAGATCTGGACGGTGATGCGCGCGTGCGTGCGCCGCGGGGTGACCACCGAGGGCACCCTGCCCGGCGGCCTGCGGGTGCCGCGCCGTGCGCACCGGCTGTACCGCCAGCTCGGCGGCAACTGCGACGACGCGGGGCTGCTCGCCCCCACCACCGCCGACCCGGACCCGATGCGCGGCAGCGACTGGATCACCCTGTACGCGCTGGCGGTCAACGAGGAGAACGCCGCGGGCGGCCGGGTGGTGACCGCGCCGACCAACGGCGCGGCGGGCATCGTCCCGGCGGTGCTGCACTACTACACGCACTTCAGCCCGGGCGCGGGCGAGGAGGGCGTGGTCCGGTTCCTGCTGACCGCCGCGGCGATCGGCATCCTGTTCAAACAGAACGCGTCGATCTCCGGCGCCGAGGTCGGCTGCCAGGGCGAGGTCGGCTCCGCGTCGTCCATGGCCGCCGCGGGCCTGGCCGAGGTCCTGGGCGGCACCCCCGCCCAGGTGGAGAACGCCGCCGAGATCGCCATGGAGCACAACCTGGGCCTGACCTGCGACCCGATCGGCGGCCTGGTCCAGGTCCCGTGCATCGAGCGCAACGCGCTCGCCTCGGTCAAGGCCATCAGCGCGGCCCGCATGGCCCTACGCGGCGACGGCAGCCACTTCGTGTCCCTGGACAAGGTCATCAAGACCATGCGCGACACCGGCCGCGACATGCACGACAAGTACAAGGAGACCTCGCGCGGCGGCCTCGCCGTCAACGTGATCGAGTGCTGACCGGCTAGCGCGTGTGGAGCAGCATGTCGATGTCGCCGGGGAAGGCGTGCATCCCCGTCGCGGGGTCGAAGACGCGCCCGTCGCGGCCGCAGTAGAACAGCCGCGACCACACCCGGTACAGGTGCTCCCGCAGGGGCGCGCGGCGGCGGTAGCCGATCCAGGCCCGGGTCCAGCCGCCCAGGGCGACCACGGCCACGACGGCACCGCCGATGGCGACGGGCCGCAGGACGGATTCGAGCAGCCCCGGAGAAGTGGTCAGCAGGACCACCAGTCCCACGGAGGCGAGCCCCGAGATGGCGGCGAAGCCGGTGCCGAGCCACTTCACGACCAGCGAGGGGATCGAGACCAGCAGGAAGAAGAGGAACATCACCGCCGTCGAGGCGTTGTTCTCGGTCGCCAGCGCCAGGACGGCGAGGATCGCCGCGGTGACCCCCAGGAAGAACCGGAAGCGGTCCGGCGCGGGCTCCAGCCACAGGTCCAGGGACTGCGCCAGGTGGGTCTGGCTGTGCGAGTGGAACCGGTGGTGGGCGGTGGCGTCGCCGATGTACACCGAGGTCGATCCGGCGTAGCCGGTCGTCCCGGGGATGTACGAGGTTCCGGAGACGGAGGTGTCCGAGCTTCCCGCGCTCACGATCGCGGGCACGCTCGCGATCTGGTCCGACTGGTGGCACACAGGGCAGGGGGTCATGGGCACGTCCCGGAGCAGGCTGACACGAAACAGCCGTTAGCGTAGCCGGTCGGGTACGGCGGGTCCGAGCACCGGGTACCGATGGCCGGAAACGGACACCCCGGGCCCGGACCGCGGTCCGCGCGGCCGCTCAGGCGAGGCTGCGGCGGGGGTTCTTGGCCGGGGCGGTCATGGACATGCGCACCACCGCCGGGACGCGCTCCAGCTCCAGGGAACGGCGCAGGTTGGCCAGTGCCTCGGAGCGCACGCGCCGCCACACGCCGGCGACGTCGGCGTCGTCGTCCAGGGTCAGCGCCAGCCGCAGGTGGGGTTCGTCGGCCGACTCGGTGAGGCGGGCCCGGGCCCGGCGCACGCCGGGGTAGTCGGCGACCTCCTGTTCCAGGGCGCCGCGGGCGACGCTCTCGGGGAGCTCGACGCGGCCGTCGGCGCCGCGTTCGAGCACCAGGCGGCCGATGGTGTCGTTGAGGCCCTGCACCAGGAGCCAGCGCAGGGCCAGGAACGCGGCGACGAACGCCACCGCCACCACCGCGTACGGCATCCAGGCGGAGGCCAGGGCGCCCCGGACCGCGTCGTTGAGCAGGGTGTCCCCGGCCACACTCGCCCCGAACAGCCCCCGTCCGGCCGCGAGCGCGGCGGCGCCGGCCGCCAGTAGCACGACCCCCACCAGCAGCAGCCCCTGCCGGTTGCCCCGGGCCGACCTGCGCGCCCTGTCCCGTGCCATGGTCACACCTCCGCGTAACGGACGTGGGTGGCGATCCGCAGGCTGCGCAGCGGGGCCAGCTCCTCCAGCCGCCGCTCCACGGCGGCGGTCACGTCGGCGGGCAGCCCCGGTGCCTCGCGCATCCCGGTGCGCACCTGCACCCGGATGCGGCTGCCGCGCACGTGCACCCCCACGTGGTCGACGCCGTCGACGTCCTGGGCGGCGGCGGCCACCGCGCGGCGCAGGGCGCTGCGGGTCATGCCGACCACCAGGGCCGGGTCGTCGGTGCGCAGCGCCGTCCAGTGCCCACGCCCCGGCGCGAGCGCGGCCACGATCAGGACGAGCCCGATCAGCGCCAGCAGCGCGGACGCGATCTGCACCGACGGCTGCGACCAGGTGGTGGTCTGCGCGTACTCGGTGGCGGTGCCGACCGGGAACAGCCCCAGCGGGCTGCCCGCCAGCGCCGCGATCACCTCGGCCGCGGCGACGACCGCGACGATGAGGATCACGAACCCGGTGATCACCGCGGGCCAGGACCGGCGCGGCCGGAACGTGTGGACGGCCACTCTCCTGGCCTCCCGGTCGACCCCCTGGTCGGGACGGCCGAGCACCTCTTCCACGGTGGTCATCGCAACTCCTTGTACGGCGGTCCCCGACCGGGCCGGGGAGGTCCTCCCCGGCCCGCCGTCGCGGAGCGGTGGAACGGTGCGGTCAGCGCACCGTTTCGGCGATCTCGATGTCGATGTGGTGGACCTGCTTGCCGGTGGTGTGCTCGACCCGCTCCCGGACCCGGGTGCGGACGAGCGCGGCGATCCGGCGCAGGGGTTCGGGGTAGTCCACGCGGATCCGTACGCGCAGCAGGACAACGTCCCCGTTCACCTGGGCGCGCACCGCCCGGCCCTTGGTCGCCGCCCCCGCGCCGGGGACCTCGTCCACGGCCCGGGCGGCGGCCTTCTCGATGACCCCGCTCGCGATGTCCGTGCGCCCGCCGGGGTCGCGCGGGTGCTCGGAACGGACGTGCCGTCCCCGGGCGGCGGTGCGTTCCCGCTGCCGGGGGACGTCCTGGATGCGTGTTCCCGTCACGGCCGGACCCGTCAGGCCGAACGCCGCGAGAACATCTCGCTCAGGTCGATGTCGCCCTCCATGGCCCGGCCCGCGACGAATCCGGCCAGGCCCAGGACGAGCACAAGCGCGAAGGCCGCGAATCCGCCGAACGCGCCCGCCAACCCCAGCACCGTCCCGTAGGACAGTCCGACTATGGGCCACATGGCCTCCCCCTTCTGTCCAGCGCTCATCTCGTTTGCGGTCGGGTCCGGGTGTCCGCCGCGCCGGCGACCACGTCCTCCACGGAGATGTGGACGGCGCGGCCGCCGGCGAGCGGGGCGAGCGCCGCACGGAGCTCGCCGGCGATCCGCGGCAGCGGTCTCCCGAAGTGGACGACGACGCCGACCTCGACGGTGTCCGAGCGCACCGCCACCCCCCGGACGCGGCCGCCCGGCACGGGGGTGGACAGCGTCCCGAACGATCCCGCGGACAGTTCGACCACGTCCGGGGAGCGCAGGGCCGCCCGGGCCACCCGCCGGGCGATCTCCCCCGGCTCGTCGGCGTCGCCCATCACTACTGGACCCTGGGTGCCGCGTCCGCGGTGTCGCCGCGTGCGCCGTCGCCGTCGTCGTCATCGGGCAGGTGGATGTCGCCCACCCTGATGTTGATCTCGGTGACTTCGAGACCGGTCATCTTCTCGACGGCGTTGGTGACGTTGCGGCGCACGGCCGTGGCGAGGTCCTGGATGGCGGTGCCGTACTCGACGACGAGGTCGATGTCGACGGCGGCCTGCCGCTCCCCGACCTCCACGGCGACGCCGCGCGCCACCGATCCGCTGTCCCCGCCGCCGGTGACGGCGTCCCTGACGGCCCCCATGGCGCGGGCGGCGCCGCCGCCCATGGCGTACACGCCGCCGACCTCACGGGCGGCCATGCCCGCGATCTTGGCGACGACGCCGTCGGCGATCTGGGTGTGGCCGCCTTCGCTCGCGGCGTCCCCGCGGCGGCCCGCCTCGCGGGCGCCCGGCACCCTGGCCTCGGTCCTGGTATCCGACACTGGTCCCCCTGGCAGTGCAAACGAGCCCGTTCGGGCTCCGATCGGGTGGGCGGCGTCAGCGCTTGAAGACGTCCTTGATCTTCTCGCCGGCGTTCTCGACCGCTTCCCCGGCCTTGTCCTTGAGCTCCTCGGCCTTGTCCTTGACCTTGTCGGCGGTGTCCTTGGCGCTCGCCTTGGCCTGGTCGACCTTGCCCTCGGCCTCCTTGGACCGGTCGCCGGTCGCCTGGCCGTAGGCCTCCTTGGCCTTGCCGCCGAGGTCGTCGAAGTGCTTGCCCATGTGTGTTCACGCCCCTTCGCCCGGGAGTTCCGTCCCGGGGTTTCGGACCGAAACCCGCGTCCCCTGTTCCCCCGGGGGACCGAACGGGTTTCGAACTAGATCACACCATATACGCACTCTGAGTAGTCAACAAGGCACTTGGAGTAAGGTTTTGTGTGACAGAACAGGTAACGTCATCCCCATCCCTGCCCCAAAGACGGTCCGGGAACCCTGTCACGGACAGAAAACGAAGGGGCGCCCGAAGGCGCCCCTGGAACGTCCGAAAACAGGTACGGGTCGACTCACCCGAAGACGACGGTCTTGTCCCCGTTGAGGAGGACACGCCGCTGGGCGTGCCAGTTGACGGCGCGGGCCAGCGCCACCGACTCCAGGTCGCGGCCGATCTCGGTGAGCTTCTCGGGGCTGTCGGTGTGGTCCACCCGGGCCGCCTCCTGCTCGATGATCGGCCCCTCGTCCAGGTCGGCGGTGACGTAGTGGGCGGTGGCGCCGATGAGCTTGACCCCGCGCGCGTGCGCCTGGTGGTAGGGCCGGGCGCCCTTGAAGCTCGGCAGGAACGAGTGGTGGATGTTGATGATCCGGCCGGACATCTTGGTGCACAGCTTCTCGGACAGCACCTGCATGTACCGGGCCAGCACCACCAGGTCGACGTCGTAGGAGCCGACCAGCTCCAGCAGCCGGGCCTCCTGCTCGCCCTTGGTCTGCGGGGTCACCGGCAGGTGGTGGAAGTCCACCCCGTAGGAGTCGGCGAGGAACTCCAGGTCCGGGTGGTTGGAGACCACCGCGGCGATGTCGATGTCGAGCAGGCCGCTGCGGTGCCGGTAGAGCAGGTCGTTGAGGCAGTGCCCGAACTTGGACACCATCACGATCATGCGGGGGCGCACGTCGCGCGGGCTGAGCGTCCACTCCACGGAGGCGGCGCCGGCGCCGCCGAAGTCCCCGGCCAGCGCCGCGAAGGCGCCGCGCAGCACGTCCTCGCCGGTGACCCCGTGCTCGCCCGCCTCGGCCACGAACTGCATGCGCAGGAAGAACCGGCCGGTGTAGTGGTCGCCGTACTGCTGGCTCTCGGTGATGTTGCAACCGTGGTCGGAGAGCAGGTTGGCCACCGCCGCGACGATGCCGCGGCTGTCGGGGCACGCCAGGGTCAGGATGTACTCGCGCTCGCTCATGGAGAGAAAACCGTTTCTGGGGTCGGACCGGCCGTGCGGCCGTGACGCCCCAGGATATCCGCCGGAGGGCCGTCGCGGGGGCCCGCGGCCGAGAGCGGTCGCAGCTCACACCCCCCGGGCGGGGTCGCGACCCGACACCGTCGGGCATTCGGGGCCCTTCGGGCGATTCCGACGGATCACTCTATTTCCGCTCAGGGAATATGAAAATGATTCATGTTCTGGCATCCTCGGAGGCATGACAAGCCTGCGTGAGAAGTACGAGGCCGCCACGCGCGAACTCCAGGCCCCCTTCGCCATGGTCGACCTGGCCGCCTTCCGCGCCAACGCGGCCGCCCTCACCCGCCGCGCGCACGGCAGGCCCATCCGGGTCGCCAGCAAGTCGGTGCGCTGCCGCGAACTGCTGCGCACCGTGCTGGAGATGCCCGGCTACGAGGGCGTCATGGCGTTCACCCTGCCCGAGGCGCTCTGGCTCGCCCAGGGCGACCCCGGCGGCCCGGTCGGCCGCGACATCCTGGTCGCCTACCCCACCACGGACACCGACGCCCTGGCCCGCCTGGCCGCCGACCCCGCCGCCCTGGGCGCCGTCACCCTCATGGTCGACGACCCCGCCCACCTGGACCTCATCTCCAAGGCCGTGACCGCCGCCGAGGGCTCCGGCGCCCGGCCCTCGGACGCGCCCCCCGTCCGGGTCTGCCTGGACATCGACACCAGCTGGCAGCCGCTGGGCCCGCGCGTGCGCATCGGCAGCCTGCGCTCCCCCATCCGCACCCCCGCCCAGGCCGCCGCCCTGGCCCGCGCCGTGCTGCGCCGCCCCGAGCTGCGCCTGGACGGGATCATGGCCTACGAGGCGCAGATCGCCGGGCTCGGCGACGCCCCGCCCGGGCGCCCCCTCTTCGGCCGGGTGCTGCGCGCCGTCCAGCACCGCTCCGCCGTCGAACTCGCCAAGCGCCGCGCCGCCATCGTCCGCGCGGTCCGCGAGGTCGCCCCGCTGCGCTTCGTCAACGGCGGCGGCACCGGCAGCCTGCACACCACCGGCCGGGAGAGGGCCGTCACCGAGCTCGGCGCCGGGTCGGGCCTGTACCACCCGCACCTGTTCGACTACTACAGCTCCTTCCAGGGCCGCCCCGCCGCCCTGTTCGCGCTGCCCGTCGTGCGCCGCCCGGCCCGCGGCGCGGTCACCGCCCTGGGCGGCGGCTACCTCGCCTCCGGCCCCGCCGACCCGCTGCGCCTGCCCGTCCCCCACCTGCCGGCCGGGCTGTCCTACAGCGCCAACGAGGGCGCGGGCGAGGTCCAGACCCCGCTGCTGGGCGCCGCCGCCGACACCCTGGAGATCGGCGACCTGGTGTGGATGCGCCACACCAAGGCCGGGGAGCTGTGCGAGCGCTTCGACACCCTGCACCTCATCGACTCCGACACCGGCACCTACGTGCGCCCCGTCCCCACCTACCGGGGCGAGGGGCGGGCGTTCCTGTAGTCCGGGCCCGGGAACGGCGAAAGGGGCCCGCGCTCATCGAGCACGGGCCCCTCCGCTGTGTCGTCTACCTGCGCCTGCGCCGCACGATCAGCGCCACCACGCCGACCGCGATCACCGCGCCGACGCCCACCGCGAGGATCACGGCCTCGGGGGGCAGCTGCCCGCGCGACTGGTAGGTGGTCACGACCTCGTCGTCGCCCTTGAGGAGGATGCTGCCCTCCTCCGGCTCGACCAGGTGGCTCTCCACCCGCACCGCGCCGCCGCCGACGACCAGGGCCCGCGCCTCGTCCAGGATCCGGCCGCCCGTCTCCTTGACCTTCGCGACCTGGCGCCGCGCGATGTTCGCGGGCGTGGCCGTCACCACCAACTCGTCGATGGTCTCGGCGAGTCGCCGCTGCTCGCGGTTGATCTCGGCCTCGATCTCGGCCGGGGTCCGGCGCGGTTCGGTGTCGCCTGCCGCCATCTGGGCCGCCTCTCTCAATTAGCGCAGGGTCGTGTGAGATCCCGTGTCGGAGCCGGTGTCCCGGCCCCCGTCCTCCGCGCCGTCGGACGGTCCGGAGAATCTCAGCGCGCCGTCGATTCCGTCGACCACACGGAAGAAGTCCCGCGTGGACAACCACAGTTTATAGATGATGGCGATCTCGAAGGCGAGGAGCAAAACACCCGCCACCGCGGTGATCCAGCCGATAGCGGACGGGGCGCCCGCCAGCGCGGCCACCACCGGGGCCACCACGAACACCGCCATCTGGAACTCGATGCCGCCGACCAGGTGGGTGCGCACCCGGCGCGCGTTGAGCGCCGACCAGACCCGCTGGTACCAGGGGAAGCGCGAGCGGAACTCCTGGTGCAGGTCCACCTTGGGCAGGGTCAGGTCCGGCTGCTTGCCCGCCGTGCGCCGGTTGCGGTTCTCCCGCTCGGTCTGGGTGCGCAGGATGCCCTCCAGCACCGCGATCCCGTGCCGCAGCACCGCCTGCTCGCCGCCGTCGCTCATGGTGCGCCCGCCCGCGCCGGTCGCCGCCGAGGTGTCGTCCTCGTCCGGGCCCAGCATCGTCAGGGTCGCCCGCGCCCGCTCCAGCGCCGCAGCCAGGTGCGAGCGCATCTCCCGGCGCACCTTGTACACCTGGAGCGCGTTGAGGTAGCGCAGCATGTCCAGGAACACCACGGCCAGCGCCAGCCACACGAACCACACCGGGTCCGCGCCCGGGTCGGCCTCCTCGGCCACCACGTACTGGCCGCCCATCAGGGCCACCACGCACACCAGCACCCGGAACCGGTCGGTCACGTAGTCCACCCAGGCGCCGAACACCGACTCGGTGCCGGTCAGCCGGGCCAGCTTGCCGTCCATGCAGTCCACCAGGAACGACAGGTAGTACAGGACCGCGCCCAGCAGCAGGAACTCCCTGTACCCCAGGGCGAAGCAGACCGCCGCGCCCAGGCCCAGGAAGAGCGCCAGCACCGTCAGCTGGTTGGGGGTGAGGGAGGTACGGTTGGCGACCTGCCGCACCAGGCGGACCGCGATCGGGTCCACGAGGTAGACCGTCCACCAGGAATCGCGCTCCTTGAGCGTGCGGTCCCTGACCTCGTCGAGCGTGAATGCAGGCATCGGTGCCGAGACTCCCAACCGACCAATCGTGAAGTGCGTCAACAATAGGTGATCGAACCGCCGCCCGATCCCAAAGCGTACGAACCGAACCGGAATCGCAACCGAACCACGGGACTCCCCCACCCCCGCCGCCACCGGGTCGTTAGTGTGGTCGGCGAGACCGACCGGGGCCGCCGCGGCACCCGGTGACAGAGAGGAACCCCACGTGAGCGACCCCATTCGTCTGGAGCCCGGCGACCAGGCACCCGACTTCACCCTGGAGGACGCCGACGGCAAGCCCGTGACGCTGAGCGAGGTCCTGGCCCGGACCGGCAAGAGCGTCGTCCTCTACTTCTACCCCGCCGCCATGACGCCCGGCTGCACCACCGAGGCCTGCGACTTCCGCGACAACCTGCGCGACTTCGACGCCGCGGGCTTCACCGTCATCGGCGTGTCGCCCGACACCACCGACAAGCTGGCGAAGTTCCGCGAGAAGGAGGGCCTGACCTTCACCCTCGTCGGCGACCCCGGCAAGGAGACCCTGCGGGCCTACGGCGCCTTCGGGGAGAAGAAGAACTACGGCCGCCTCGTCCAGGGCGTCATCCGCTCCACGGTGATCGTCGGCGCCGACGGCAAGGTCGCCAAGGCCTTCTACAACGTGAAGGCGACCGGCCACGTCGACCGTATCAAGAGGGAACTGGGCGTCTGAGCCCCGCCGGCCCCGGGCCGCGGGGTCCCGCGGCCCGGCGGTCGAGCCTCCCGCCGATCCCGGTACAGTTGTGCCGACGGGCACGCCCGGGGGCCGTAGTCCAATTGGCAGGAGACGCCAGCTTTAGGTGCTGTACAGTGCGGGTTCGAGTCCCGCCGGCCCCACTCGACTCCCAGACGACCCTGCTCGGGGGCCTTCGGCCGCCTCGCCGGGTCGTCTCGTCATATCGCCCGGGGGGCGACCCCCGGACCCCCGCGGACATCAGGGTCGCCGCGAAGGCGCGCGGGCCACCGGCCCGGGCGGCCCTCTGCGTCCGTTCGCCCCTCAGCGCCCCAGCAGGGCCCACAGGACGATGGTCAGCAGGATCAGCACCCCGACCGCCACCGCGATGACCCGCACGGGCGCGCCCGCCCCGGTCTTCCCGGCGTGCCGTCCGGGGTTGGTGAGCCCCAGGGTGTCGGTGGACTCGCGCAGCGAGGCCACGAACGCGCTCATCGCCTCCGGGCTGTTGCGCAGCCGGTCGCTGATGTTCTCGGCCAGCACCCGGCCGCCCGCCTTGAAGTGCTCCCGGGCGGACTCGCGCTGCTCGGGGACGGCGGTACCGGAAGCCTGCGCGGCGGCCTCACCCTCGGTGGCCTGCGCCGATCCCTCCGGTTCCGCGGACGCCTCAGTCGCCCGGGACTCCGCCGACTCGCCCGGTTCCGCGGCGTCCCCGGACTTGCCCGGGCGCTCGCCCTCGTCGGTGCTCCACGGGGCCAGCGCCGCGATGCGCAGCATCTTGGCGGCGTTGTCCGCGGTCAGCCGCTCGGCGGCCTCCACCTTGAGCAGCCCGGCCAGCGCCGGCGCGAGCGGGCCCGCCTTGGTCGCCGTCGCGGGCTCGTCCAGCGGCTCCTGGCGCAGGATCTTGATGTAGCCCTTGCGGTCGTAGGGGGTGCGCCCCTCCACCGCCGCGTACAGGGTGGCGCCCAGCGACCACAGGTCCGAGGCCGGGCCCACCGGGCCGGCCTTGGCCCGCTCCGGCGACAGGTACGCCGGGGAGCCCACGATGCGGCCGGACTCGCTGAGCGCGGACTCGCCGTTCCAGGCCGCCAGGCCGAAGTCGGTGAGCACCACGCGGCCGCCGCTGGTGATCATCACGTTGCCGGGTTTGACGTCGCGGTGCACGATGCCCTCGTTGTGCGCGACCTTCAGGGCGTCGATGAGCTGGAGCCCGATCTCGGCCACCCGCTGGTAGGGCAGCGGGCCGCCGACGTCGATGATCTCCTCCAGGGTGGAGGCCTCCAGCAGCTCCATGACGATCCACGGGCGGCCGTCCTCGTCGACCACGTCGAGCACCGTGATGAGGCTGGGGTGGCTCAGCCGCCCGGCCACGCGGGCCTCGCGGGTGGTGCGCTGGAGCAGGGACTCGCGGTCGGACCGGCTCAGCGATTCGGGCAGGCGCAGCTCTTTGACCGCGACCTCGCGGTCGATCACCAGGTCGAGGGCGCGCCAGACGGTGCCCACGCCGCCCCGGGCGATCTCCGAGGTCAGCTGGTAGCGCCCTTTGAGCAGACGGCCCTCAGGCATGGGGGCGATCTCCGGGAGCTCCTGTGTGCTCTCCGAATCGGGCGCCGACCCGGGGCGCCGGGTGTGGGGGTTGTCTAGGGAGGACACTGTTATCCACGGGTCCATTCACCGGCCATGGTGGCCTCCTGCGGAGCATTGCGGTCGCTGTCACCACGTAGGTGCACGGATCACTCGTTATACCAGCAGGACGTCGGAGCCCTGCCGGGCGTTGCCATAACACCGGCACATAGGTTCGCTTTCGTTATGTCCCGGGAATGCGAACACATGCACCGTTGACCTCTCCTTTACCCGCCCGGGGTAAGGAGGGGTCCACGTCCGGGTGGGATGCACCCGGACGCGGATCGGTTCACTCCCGTCCCAGGTTTCACACCCAGAGTTCGTCGGGGGTGCGCACCTCGACCGGGCCGACCCCGGTCCCGGCGAGCGGGGAGCGCAGCCGCTCGGCGTCGCCGACGACGATCACCACCGCCTCCTCCGGGTGCAGGTACTCGACCGCGGCCGAGTCCAGGTCCTTCTTGGTGAGCCGCTCGTACCCGGCCCGGACGGTGTCCACGTGGTCGTCGGGCAGGTCGTGGACGACCATGTCCACCAGGGCCCCGGCCATGGAGCGGGCGGTGGAGTAGGTCACCGGCAGGCCGACCGTGTTGGCGTCGCGCACCGCGGTCAGCTCCTCCTCGGTGACCCCGCCCTCGCGCAGCTTCGCCACCTGCTCCAGGGAGGAGGTGATGGAGTGCGCGGTGGTGTCCGCCTCCACCTGCGCGGACATGAAGAACACCCCGCTGTCGCGGCGCAGGTCGAACCGCGCACCCGCGCCGTAGGTGTAGCCCAGGCGCTCGCGCAGCTCCAGGTTGAGCCGGGAGGTGAACATGCCGCCCAGCACCTCGCCGACGCCCTCGGCGCGGGGCAGGTCCACCTGCGAGCGCGAGGGGGCCCGGTGCGCGATGACCAGGGCCGACTGCACCGACCCGGGCCGGTCGACGATGAGCACGCGGGGCAGCTCCCCGGGCGGCGGGGCGGGCTCGGTGATGACCCGCGCGGGCGCGGGGGCGGTGTCCCCGAACACGGTCTTGCCCAGCTCCACCAGGTCGACCCCGCTCAGGTCGCCGACCACCACGAGGGTGCCCGCGGTGGAGGCCAGGGTGTCGGCGTGGTAGGCCGCGACGGTCTCGGGGGTGATGTCGGCCAGCTTGACCGGGCCGCCGGCCAGCGGGGTGGCGTAGCGTCCGGTGAACAGCTGCCCGCCCAGGCTGCGCATGGCCAGGGTGCTGGCGGTGGCGGCCTCCAGCCAGAAGCGCTCCAGCAGCTGCTCGCGGCGGCGGACGATGTCGTCGGGGTTCAGGGCGGGCCGGCGCACCGCGTCGGCGAAGAGCCGGACGGCCTCGCCCAGGCGGCCCACGGGCACGTCCACGCCGGTGATGAACCCGTCCCAGCTGATGCGGGACACCCACTCGGCGCCGTGCCGCTCCAGGGCGGGGGCCAGGGAGCTGTTGCCGTCGGGGCCGTCCTCCAGCACCTCGCTGGTCAGGGCGCCCACGCCCATGGTGTCGAGCGGCTCGACCGCGCCGCCGTAGGGGTGCACCAGGCGGACGGAGACGAGGTACTGGCCGGGGACGTCGATCGCGACGACCGTGCCGCCGCCGACGGTGATCCGCTCAGGCCGGGGAAAGGTGTAGGAGGCCGGAGTACCGAGGTCCGGGCGGTTCTGCGACATGCTCAGCGACTCTTTCTGTGGTGGCTCGGCGGGACTCAGGCGTCGGCAGCGGCGTCGGCATCATCATCGGAGGCCACCGCGGCGGCCCGCGCCTCGGTCTCCAAGGCCTCCGCGGCGGTCTCGGGCTCGGGGTCGAACCGGACGACGAGCAGGTTCTCGTCGACGAGCAGCCGCTCGGCGGCGGCCCGCACCTCCTCGGCCGTGATGTCCTGCCACCGGGTCGGCCAGGTCAGCGCCAGCTCGGGGTCGTCGAACAGCTGCGTGCAGGAGCTGATCGCGTCGGCCAGCCCGGCGGGGCCGGAGATGGACTGCAGGTGGTCCCGCTCCAGGACGGCGCGCGCCCGGTCGAGCTCCTCCTCGGTGACGCCCTGGGCGACCTTGGCGAGCTCGGCGCGGATCTCCGCCTCCAGGGTGTCGCCGTCCACGTTCTCGCGGGCGAGCATGTTCACCAGCAGTAGGCTGTCGGTGTAGCGGAACGGCAGGACGTCGGCGGCGGCACCGCCGTCGTCGGCGGCGATCGGGCGGTCCACGACCAGGGACCGGTACAGGCGGCTGCCCTGGCCCTGGCCGAGCACCGCCGAGAGCAGGTGGGCGACGTCGAACCCGCGCTCGCCGTAGGCCGGCGCCCGGTAGCACAGGAACACCCCGGCGGCCGGGACGGTCTCCACGACCAGGTCGCGCAGCGGGCCGCCCAGCGGGGCCTTCAGGACGGGGTCGGGGGCCTGCGGGACCTCCTCGCGGGCCGGGATGCCCCCGAAGTACTTCTCCACCCGGGCCAGCACGTCCTCGGGGGCCAGCTCGCTGACCACGGTGATGACGCAGTTGTCCGGGCCGTAGTGGGCCTTGTGGAAGGACTTGACGTAGTCCAGGTCCGCCGCGTCCAGGTCGGCCATGGAGCCGATGGTCGGGTGGTGGTAGGGGTGGCCCTCGGGGTAGGCCAGGCGCAGGATGCGCTCCAGGGCGGTCCCGTAGGGCTGGTTGTCGTAGCGCTGGCGGCGCTCGTTCTTGACCACGTCGCGCTGGTTGTCCAGCACCTCCTGGGTCATCCCGTCGCGCAGGGTCGCCAGGCGGTCGGCCTCCAGCCACAGGATGCGGTCCAGGGCGTGCTCGGGCACCGTCTCGTAGTAGTTGGTGCGGTCGGTCGAGGTGGAGGCGTTGATGTCGCCGCCCAGCCGCTCGATCTCCTCGAAGTGCTCGCCCTTGGCGACGTTGCCGCTGCCCTGGAACATCAGGTGCTCGAAGAGGTGGGCGAACCCGGTCCGGCCGGGGACCTCGTGGCGGGACCCGACCCCGTACCACAGGTTCACGGCGGCCACCTGACCGGTGGAGGCGGGCGCGGTCACCAGACGCATCCCGTTCTCCAGCGTGTACTGAACCAACTGTCCCGCCGCTCCGATGCCGGTCACCAGTGCATGCACCCCGATTCACGCCGTCGCCTGTAACCCGTCACCGCGCCGAAGCGGTGACGACTACGACCCTACGGCCTTCGGACACCCGGTGGACACCCGAATCGGCGTACCCGCACCGGATCAGTTGCTGTAGCCGTCGGTGTTCATGGAGGCGGCGACCTGGTCGTAGACGGCGCTGTACTGGGAGTCGGCCGACCACACGTAGAGCAGGACGTCGCTGATCGGCAGGAACCACATGCGCACCTCGAAGGTGTCGTCGTTGGCGCAGGTCACCTGCCACACCGAGTGGTGGGACTTGAGGTCGTTGGCGTGCACGGTGAAGTCGGAGACCTTCAGCTCCGCCTTGGAGACGCCGATGCCGCCGGAGGCCGCGGTGTTGAGGCTGCGGCAGCTGCCCGTGTTGTCCGCCCAGCCGTCGTCCTTGGCGTGGGCGTCGCCCTTCTTGGGCCAGTCGTTCGGGTTCTTCTGCGCGGCCCGCGGGGTGAGCTGGATGGACCCGTAGGCGCAGGCGGCCTGCCCGGGCGGGGTGGCGCACAGGACGCCGCCCTCGTTCTGGATCTCCCAGCCCTCGGGCATGTCGATCGTGATGCCCTCGACGGTCTGGGAGGTGAACCCCTCGGGGCCGGGCGGCTCGACGGCGGGCACGACGCCGCTGGCGCCCAGCTCCAGGCCGAGCTCCTCCCCGCCCTCGCCGCCGGAGTCCCCGGAACAGGCCGTGAGGAGCAGCAGGGAGACCGCCGCGGCCGCCGCCCCCGCGGCGCGCGCACCGCGCGTCCGATCCCCTCGCCCGTGGATGCCCGCCATCGCCTCGTCCCTCTCAAGCCGTGCGTTCCGCTGGTCAGAACACAGTCGACCTTAGGGCATGTTCCGGTAATACTCACCGTTGCTGATTCCGTGGTCGGATATCAGCATCCCGAACGTTTCCGCCCGGGAGGTCCGTGCCGGTGTCACCACAACGCAGGTTGGATGCCCTGACGACGGTCTCCCGCTTCCTTCCGCTCGCGCGGTGTTGCGCCACCTGCCCGCCCCGCCGGGGCCGTGCGGCCCCGGCGGGTGGTGCGGGTCCTATGGTCGGCTCCACGAGGCTTCGACACTTGCGTGTCCCGGTCTCCGGCCACTCCGGTACCGGTACTACTGCTCACCCGCGCCGCCAGGGCG
>NZ_JBJJBV010000075.1:0-34614 GCF_045446735.1 Nocardiopsis protaetiae | reverse complement strand
CGCCGGCCGACGCCAGGACGTTCTCGTCCAGGCGCCGGGTCACCTCGGTCAGCGACGTACGGCTGATACCACGCATCAGCGCACCTCGGCTTGCTGCTTGCCCTCGCTCTGCTCCAGCTCCTCCAGGAACCGGTCGATGACACGGTTCTGGGCGGCGCTGTCGCTGAGGCTCTCACCGACGATGCGGCCGGCGAGCTCGGTGGAGAGCGCGCCGATCTCACTCTTCAGCTGGGCGAACGCCTGCTGGCGGTCGGCCTCGATCTGAGCGTGGGCGGCCTCGACGATACGGCGAGCCTCGGTCTGGGCCTCTTCGCGCGCCTCGGCGATGATCGCCGCCCGCTGCTCCTTGGCCTTCTCCAGCTCCTGCGCGTACTCGCGGTGGGCCTCTTCGAGCTTCTCGCGGTACTGCTGGCGGATCTCGTCCGCCTCGGCCTCGGCCTTCTGAGCGCGAGCGATGCCACCCTCGATCTGGTCGGCACGCTCGTCCAGCGCCTTCGTCAGCCGCGGCCACATCTTGTAGACGACGCCGAGGATGATGAGGAAGGCGATGAGGCCGAAGGTGAACTCGTCCCAGTGGATGCGCAGGACGTTTTCTTGTTCAGCTGCCAAATACACGGTTGGCATCCCCTTCGCGTTCTGTACGACCGATGATGGCTAGCGCGCGAAGGCGAGAACGAAGCCGAGGATGGCCAGGGCCTCGATGACGGCGAAGCCGAAGATCATCTGGCCCTGAAGGACGCCACGGGCCTCGGGCTGGCGCGCGATGGCCTGGACACCCATACCGAAGACGAGACCCACACCGATGCCGGGGCCGATGGCGGCGAGGCCGTAACCGATGGTGTTGAGGCTACCGGTGATGGCGGCGAGCTCCATTGATATTCCCTTTACTACAGGCCGACGATCATGGACGTCGTCGGACGGACGTGATGAACCGGAACTGGTCTAGCGGTGCGTACCGGGAGGGACCACGGGGGCCTCTCCTAGTGCGCGCCCTCCATGGCCTCACCGAGGTAGATGGAGGACAGGAGAACGAAGACGTAGGCCTGGACCGCCATGATGAACAGCTCGAAGGCCGTGAAGACCAGGAAGCCGATCAGGGCGAAGGCGGAGTAGCCGACCGAGAGGGCACCGAACAGCGCGCCCATCTGGGAGGTCGGGTTGAACATGTAGAAACCGGCGGCCGCGAACAGTGCGAGCAGCAGGTGCCCGGCGAACATGGTCGCGAACAGACGGATCATGTGCGTGGCCGGCCGGATGAGGAAGTTCGACAGCGCCTCGATGGGCACCACGACCGGCAGGATCCACCCGGGGACACCACTCGGAACGAGGCGGGCCTTGAAGTGGGCCCCGACACCGTGCTCGCGGATGCCGACCACGTTCCACAGGATGAAGATGAAGATGGCCAGGACCGCGGGGAAGGCCAGGTTGGAGGTCACCGGCAGTTGGAGGCCGGGGATGAGACCCATGATGTTCATGCAGAAGATGAACAGGAACAGGGTCACCATCAGGGGGAGGTACTTGTCCCCCTTCTTGCCCATGGTGGTCCGGGTGACCTGGTCGCGCAGGAAGCCGACCAGCAGCTCGGCCATGCTCTGACCGCGGCCGGGGACGACCTTGGCCCTGCGGGTGGTGAAGTACCAGAAGGCGGCGGCGACGATCAGTGCGACCACCGCGACCAGGTAGTACTTGTTCAGCCCGGAGGTGAGGGGAAGACCGAAGTCCACCCAGGGCGTCGGGAAGAAGAGGCTCACGGTCGGAGCCTCGAACCCGCACCCGTCTCCGAAGATGTGGCAGCCTGATTCGGACGCCGCGACGACGCTCACGTCAGCACCCACGGCGATCCCTTTCGTCGTGACGCAACTCAATCCTTGGTGTTCTCGTCGGGACGGTCCCGCCCGCAGCAGGGGCGGACGCACCCGGATGTTCGGTCAGGACCGGACGTACTGGGCATAGATGAGGTAGATCGAGCCGACCAGGCCCACTCCCAACCCGATGGGCAGGAAGAGACCGGAGAAGCCCAGGGCCCAGTCCACGACCCAGCCCACGCCGCCCCAGAAGGCGAGCCCTCCCAGCAGGTACGAGATGAGAGTGGTGGCGTTGGCGTTGGACGACGATGTCTCGTCCTTCTTCGCGCTCGACCGACTCATGCTCTCGCTCCGGAAGATAGCAGTAGGTGATCAGGCCCGACGCACCACCCCGCCCGAACGGGGTCACCGGCGCGCCTCACTGTCCTCGGACCCCGACTCGGTCTCGGCCTCGGGCACGATGGTCGGCTGCTTGCTGCGCTTGACCGCCACGGCCTGGGCCGCGAGCCACGCGATGACACACGCCAGCGCCGACCAGCCGAACACCGTGGTGTCCAAAGCCTGCGTACCCCGGAAGGTCAACAGGACGGCCAGGAGGATGCCGAGCTTGGTCGTGTAGACGAGGAGGGCCACCGGGAGGAGGAGCTCCGGACGCCGGCCGCCGGTCCAGGAGATGACGAACGCCGAACTGGCGAACGCGCCGATCACCAGGGCGACCGCGAAGAGGGCGCCGAGGAGTCCCTGGACGTTGCTGAGGGCGAAGCCCGCGATCATCGCGACCACGCCGACCAGTGCCGTCGGAATCGCGGCGCCGCGGAGGGTCCGGGCGTCGTGTTCCTGCATCAGAAAAGCTCCGTGAGGTTCAGTGGTTGCCTGCTCGTGAAAGCTATCACAAGGTTTTCGGTGCTGAATCCGGGGGTTCCTTAACGCGACCTTAACGCCTCGGGAAAGGCCCGCTCCGCCCGCGTTTCGGGCCTTGTGTCACCTTGGCCACACCCGTCACGACCGCCTCAGGAGCACCACTCGGGCACCGCATTCCGCCGACCGAAAGGGACCTGCGACCCCCGTCGAGGTCACAGTCCTCTCACCGTTTCACACCGTCCCCGGAACGGACACCGCGCGGGCGGTCCCAGGGCAGCAGGCCGCGGCGGCGCAGCCGCGGCAGCGCGATCAGGCCGACCGCGCAGACCGCCACCAGGGCGGTCACCGTCAGCACCACCACCGCCGAGTCGAACACCGACAGCGCGACCGCGGCGAACGCCACGATCCCCGCCCACAGGTACATCAGCAGCACCGCGCGCACGTGGCTGTGCCCCATGTCGAGCAGGCGGTGGTGCAGGTGCCCGCGGTCCGGCGCGAACGGCGACTTGCCCGCCAGGGTGCGGCGCAGCACCGCCAGCACCAGGTCGGCCAGCGGCAGCGCGATGACCAGCAGCGGCAGCGCGATGGGCAGGAACACCACGAGCCCGGAGTTGAACTCCTCGCGGGCGGTGTTGGCGTCGAACTGCCCGGTCACCGTGATGGTGATCGAGGTGAGCAGCAGGCCCAGCAGCATCGACCCGGTGTCGCCCATGAACACCTTGGCCGGGTGGAAGTTGTGGCAGAGGAATCCGACACAGGTGCCCGCGAGGATGATCGCGATCATCGCCGGGTAGGACTGGCGGACGAACCCCTGCTCCACCGCCACCACGTAGTAGTAGGCGAAGAAGGCCAGGGCCGAGATGCCGACGATGCCCGCGGCCAGGCCGTCCAGGCCGTCGGCGAAGTTGACCGCGTTGATGGTCACCACGATGAGCAGCACCGACACCAGCGCGCCCAGCCAGGGGCCGAGCGAGAGCTGGGTGCCGGGCAGCGGCAGCCAGAGCAGCTGGACGCCCTTGGCGACCAGGATGCCCGCGGCGGCGACCTGACCGGCGAGCTTGCTGACCGGGTCCATCCCCCAGCGGTCGTCGATGACGCCGATGATCGTGATGAGCCCGCCGGCCAGCAGCAGGCCGATCCAGGTGTCGGCGACGAACACGTTCTGCAGGTGCGGCAGCTGCGCGGAGAGCAGCAGGGCGACGGCGAAGCCGCCGTAGATGGCCAGTCCGCCCAGCCGGGGGATGGGCTCGGTGTGCACGTCGCGGTCGCGCACCGGCGGGGTGGCGCCGAAGGCGATCGCGAACTTGCGCACCAGGGGGACGAGGAGGTAGGTCACCGCGGCGGCGATGACGAAGGTGAGCGCGTACTCCCGCACGGCCTGGCCCTTCTGTGTCTGAACGGGGGGCTGACGGGGACCGGTCAGTCGCGGTCGCGGTCGGCGGCCTCGGGGGCGGGGGCGGCCTCTTCGGCGACGGGCCGTGTCTCCGGGGCGGGGGACTCCGCGGCGGAGGCTTCCTCGGCGGCCGCGGCCTCCTCCCCGGTCTCCCCGGCCTTGCGGGGCGTGGGCCGCTGGGGGCCCTTGCGCAGCTCGCCGATGACGGTGCCGCACACCTCGCGCAGCTTCTCGATGGGGATGGCGCCGTTGCGCAGCACCCGCGGGACCGCGTAGGTGAGGTCGACGATGGTCGAGGGCACCGACGACTCCGTCGCCCCGCCGTCGAGGTAGACCGCGACGGCGTCCTCGCCCAGCTGCTCGATGGCCTCGACGGCGGTGGTCGCGGCCGGGCTGCCGGACCTGTTGGCGCTGCTGACCGCCATCGGGCCGGTCTCCTTGAGCAGGTCCAGGGCGACCGGGTCCATCGGCATGCGCACCGCGACGGTGCCCTTGGTGTCGCCCAGGTCCCAGGACAGGCTGGGGGTGGCGGCGCACACCAGGGTGAGCGGGCCGGGCCAGAACTCGTCCATGAGGTCGCGGCCGAACCGGCCCAGGTCGTCGACCAGGGCCATCGCCGCGCGGGTCGAGCCGACCAGCACCGGCGGGGGCATCTCGCGGCCCCGGCCCTTGGCGGCCAGCAGGTCCGCGACGGCCCTGGGGCTGAAGGCGTCGGCGCCGATGCCGTACACGGTGTCCGTGGGCAGCACCACCAGTTCGCCTCGGCGGACCGCGGACGCGGCGTCGGCGATGCCGTCCTTGCGGGCGGTCTCGTCCGCGCAGTCGTAGATGCGGCTCACCTGCGTTCACCTCGTTCTAGAGCGGGTGGGCCGGTCGGCGCCGGCCCGGGGGCGGGATCGTGACGACCGGGCGGTCAGTCCTCGTGGTCGGCCCGGCGCATGACCACGAACCGGTCGCGCCTGGCCAGGTCCTTGCGGTTGAGGACATCGCGCCAGCCCTTGTCCTCGGGGAACAGCCAGGGGATGTCGATGCCCTGGCCGTCGTGGTGCTCCACGGCCATGGCCCCGCCCGGGCGCAGCAGCCTGCGGCCGACCGCCTCCAGGTCGCGGATCATGTCCAGGCCGTCCTCGCCCGACCACAGGGCGGGGGCGGGGTCGAAGTTGCGCACCTCGGGGGGGATGGCGTCGGCCTCCCGGGTGGGCACGTACGGCGGGTTGCTGATGAGCAGGTCGACCCGGCCGTTGAGTTCGGGCAGCGCGGTGCGCATGTCGCCGTGGTGCGGGGTGACCCGGTCGGCGTGGCCGCTGGCGTCGATGTTGCGCCGGGTCCACTCCAGGGCGGTCGGGTCGATCTCCACGGTGTGCACCCGGGAGCGGGGCACCTCCTGGGCGATGGAGATGGCGATAGCGCCCGAGCCGGCGCCCAGGTCGACGACCAGCGGGTCGGCGACGTCCATGGCGCGCAGCGTCTCGATGGCCCAGTCGACCATGATCTCGGTCTCCGGCCGGGGGACGAACACACCCGGGCCGACCTGGAGTTCGAGGTAGCGGAAGTAGGCGCGGCCGGTGATGTGCTGGAGCGGTTCGCGGGCCTCGCGGCGGGCGACGCACTCCCAGTACCGGGCGTCGAAGTCGGTGTCGGCGACCGTGTGCAGTTCCCCTCGACGGACACCGTGCACGAACGCCGCGAGCTCCTCGGCGTCCGTGCGAGGCGATGCGATGCCCGCGTCCGCGAGTCTCAGTGTCGCGCGGGCGACCTCGTCGAGAAGAAGGTTCATGATCCCTGGGCCGCTTCGAGCCTTTCCTTGGTGTCCGCGTCCACGAGGGCCTTGACGACGCCGTCCAGCTCCCCGTCGAGGACCTGGTCGAGGTTGTAGGCCTTGTAGCCGACCCGGTGGTCGGAGATGCGGTTCTCCGGGAAATTGTAGGTGCGCACGCGCTCGGAGCGGTCCACGGTGCGGACCTGGCTCTTGCGCTCGGCGGCGGCCTCGGCGTCCGCGCTGGCCTGGGCCTCGGCGTAGATGCGGGCGCGCAGGATGCGCATGGCCTGCTCCTTGTTCTGGAGCTGGCTCTTCTCGTTCTGGCAGGAGGCCACGATGCCGGTGGGCAGGTGGGTGATGCGGACCGCGGAGTCGGTGGTGTTGACGCTCTGGCCGCCGGGGCCGGAGGAGCGGTACACGTCGATGCGCAGGTCCTTGTCGTGGATCTCGACCTCGATGTCCTCGGCCTCGGGGACCACCAGGACGCCGGCGGCGGAGGTGTGGATGCGGCCCTGCGACTCGGTGACGGGGACGCGCTGGACGCGGTGCACGCCGCCCTCGAACTTGAGCATCGGCCAGACGCCGGCCCCCGGCTCGGGGGTGCCCCTGTTCTTGAAGGCGATGGTGATGTCCTTGTAGCCGCCCAGGTCGGAGTGGGTGGTGTCGATGACCTCGGTCTTCCACCCCTGGCGTTCGGCGTAGCGCAGGTACATGCGGACCAGGTCGGCGGCGAACAGCGCCGACTCCTCGCCGCCCTCGCCGGCCTTGACCTCCATGATGAGGTTCTTGTCGTCGGCGGGGTCGCGCGGGACGAGCAGGAAGCGCAGCCGGTCGGTGAGGCGCTCGGCCTCGGCGGTCAGGCGCTCGGCCTCCTCGGCGAAGGAGGAGTCCTCGGCGGCGAGCTCGCGGGCGGCCTCGATGTCGCTCTCGGTCTCCTTGAGCGCGCGGTACGTCTCGATGATGGGGGTGAGCTGCGCGTAGCGCTTGCCCAGTGTGCGCGCCCGGCCCTGGTCGGCGTGCACCTCCGGGTCGGCGAGCTGCTGCTCCAGCTCGTAGTACTCCCCCAGGAGGTCGTCCAGCTTCACTTGTGCCACCCCGTCTTGATTCGCGTGCCTCGCCTGCCGTGTCGCCCCCGCGGGGGCCGTGGGTCCCGTGGCGCCGGATGCGCCGGCGCCACGGGCGGAGCGGACGCCGCTACTTGGTGCGCTTGCCGAAGCGCTTCTCGAAGCGGGCGACCCGGCCACCGGTGTCGAGGATCTTCTGCTTGCCCGTGTAGAACGGGTGGCATTCGGAGCACACCTCGGCGCGGATCTTGCCGTCGGTCACCGTGCTGCGGGTCACGAACTCGGCACCGCAGGTGCAGGTCACCGCGGTGGTGACGTACTCGGGGTGGATGTCGGCCTTCATCGTGTGTCTCCTTGTTCATGCGCGGCCGCCGGACGCACGCCTGACGCACCACCGCTGGGTGGGGCGTCGTGAGGGTCATGCGCGAACCGGTGCCGCGGCGATCCAGGTAAGGGGCGGCGGGTCCTCATGGAGGAGGGCCGACCGTATCCCCGACTACCAGTTTGCCAGAACCACAACCCTGCCGTGACCGGTGTCTATTCCCCGGACACCCCGGACGCCCCCGGGAACGACGGCGGCCCCTCCCCCGGGAGGGTGAAGGGGCCGCGGCCGTTCCCCCACTCCGTCGTCCAGGGTCGGTGCCGGCTCCATGGACACGCGCTCGGGGCCGCCCCTACGTCTTTGCAACGGGTGCGGGGAACGGCACCGGACACTACCGGCCGGCCACGACGAACGGCGGCCCTCCCCGGGTGGGGAGGGCCGCCGTGGGCGTCACGGGGTGGGCGCTCAGGTGGTCTTCTGCACCTGGAGCAGGAACTCCGCGTTGCTCTTGGACTCCTTCATCTTGTCCAGGAGCAGCTCGATGGCCTGCTGGGTGTCCAGCGCGTGCAGGACCCGGCGCAGCTTCCAGACGACGTTGAGCTCCTCCTGCGACATGAGGATCTCCTCCTTGCGGGTGCTGGAGGCGTCCACGTCGACCGCGGGGAAGATGCGCTTGTCGGCCAGGGAGCGGCTGAGCTTGAGCTCCATGTTGCCGGTGCCCTTGAACTCCTCGAAGATCACCTCGTCGGCGCGCGAGCCGGTCTCCACCAGCGCGGTCGCCAGGATGGTGAGCGAGCCGCCGCCCTCGATGTTGCGGGCGGCGCCGAAGAAGCGCTTGGGCGGGTACAGCGCCGTGGAGTCCACACCGCCGGACATGATGCGCCCGCTGGCCGGGGCGGCCAGGTTGTAGGCGCGGCCCAGGCGGGTGATGGAGTCCAGCAGGACGACGACGTCCATGCCCATCTCGACCAGGCGCTTGGCCCGCTCGATGGCCAGGTCGGCGACGACCGTGTGGTCCTCGGCCGGGCGGTCGAAGGTCGAGTGGATGACCTCGCCCTTGACCGTGCGCTGCATGTCGGTGACCTCCTCGGGACGTTCGTCCACGAGGATCACCATCAGGTAGCACTCCGGGTTGTTCTCGGTGATGGCGTTGGCGATCGCCTGCATCACCATCGTCTTGCCCGCCTTGGGTGGGGAGACGATGAGCCCGCGCTGGCCCTTGCCGATGGGTGCGACCAGGTCGATGATGCGCGTGGTCAGCACGCCCGGCTCGGTCTCCAGCCGCAGCCGCTCCTGCGGGTACAGCGGGACGAGCTTGGAGAACTCCTGGCGGTTCTTGGCCTGGTCGGGCGACATGCCGTTGACCGAGTCCAGGCGCACCAGGGCGTTGAACTTCTCCTTGCGCTCGCCGTCGCGGGGCTGGCGGACCGCGCCGATGATGTGGTCGCCCTTGCGCAGGCCGTGCTTGCGCACCTGGGCCAGGGAGACGTAGACGTCGCTGGACCCGGGCAGGTAGCCGGTGGTGCGGACGAAGGCGTAGTTGTCGAGGATGTCGAGGATGCCCGCGACCGGCAGCAGGACGTCGTCCTCGCCGATCACCGGCTCCGGCTCCTGGCCGCCCCGTCCGCCGCGGCGGTCCCTGCGGTCCCGGCGGCGTCCCCGGCGGCGACCGCCGAACTCGTCGTCGTCGACGGCGTTGCCGCCGCCTCCGCCACGGCTCTGGGAGCCGCCGCCCTGTGGGCTACCGCCCTGCGCGCCGCCACCCTGCTGGGCGCCTCCGGCGCTCTGGTCGTCACCGCCGCGGTTGCGGTTGCGGCGGTTGCGCTGGCGCTCGCGACCCTGCCCGGACCGGCCTTCGCGGTCCTCGGAGCTGTCGGAGCCGGTCTTCTGGGGGGTGCTGGATGTCTTGGTCACGCTGCTCGCGGAGGTAGAGGATTCGGTGCCGTCCACCGATCGGGGCTGGTCGCCGGCCTCGTCCCCGCGCCTGCGGGTGGAGCGACGGCTTCGGGGCGCCTTCTCGCCCCGCCCCTGGGGGTCGGTCACGGCCTGGTCCGACGACCGGTCGGCGCGCGTGCGCGCCTCGTCCGAGCCCGACGGCTCCTGGGACCGGCTGTCGGTTGCCTCGACCTTACCGGCCTCGGGCTCGGTCTCGGCCTTCTTCGGCGATTTGGCCCTGGTCGGTGCTCCCACGGGACCGCCCTGCTTGGTCTCGATGGCGGCGATGACATCGCTCTTGCGCATGCGCCCCGTACCGGTGATGCCCAGGCTCGACGCGAGCTTCTGCAGCTCGGGGAGCTTGAGGGCGGCGAGACCGGTACCGCGCGCCGCGGCGCGGGACCTGCTCGGCGACGTCGTGGCCGAAGCGTCGCCGGCCTCCGTTCCGGAGGCGCCGGTGCCGTTCTTGCTGTCGACCGCCGCGTCCGTTCGGAGTTCGGTGGTGTCGCTCACTAAGGGTCCTTCCCAAGGAGCGGGCTTCGGCCGTCAGCGGGTGCTGGAGCGGCCGGCCCGGTGGTGCGAACCGGCTGGGCCGGGTAGGGCGTGCCCCACGTGGATGTCGGAAACCGGCGAGAAGACGGTCCCCTACCCGATCGCGGCGGGCTCTGGGTACAGCCGGACGTCGGGGCGGATGGCTCGGTGGTGCTGCCGACCGACCGCGGCGGAACGCTCATCCGGGGAGGAGGAGCAGGCTGCGGAGGCATCGACACGTACGCGGAGAATCCGCGGAATCGACACACCGGCCACCGCTTCCGGACGGTCGTGGGACCGGACCACCGGAGTATGGGATGCGGAGGCCGCTGTGGCGGATGAGCACTCGCCCCGCAACGGGGCATCTGGTGCTCCACCTAGCCTAACATCACCAG
This sequence comes from Nocardiopsis protaetiae, assembly GCF_045446735.1. Classification (NCBI taxonomy): domain Bacteria; kingdom Bacillati; phylum Actinomycetota; class Actinomycetes; order Streptosporangiales; family Nocardiopsidaceae; genus Nocardiopsis; species Nocardiopsis protaetiae. The sequence continues at coordinate 24,549 of NZ_JBJJBV010000075.1, read as the reverse complement.
AGGCCACGGCTATTCCTCGACACATGGTGCTACGAATGGGGAGATGGGGACCGCACCCCCGCCTGCTCGACCGGCAGGGGGCGTATGTCCCAATCATTACCCGCGCCGCGACGGATTGAATCAAGCACTTCGGCGATTTCCGGCGAATCGACCCCGGCCTCCCCTGCCGCCACGGAGCACAGCACCAGGACCGTGGGACCCGCGCCGGAGACCACGGCGGGCAGTCCCCGCTGGTCACGCAGGTCTCGGACGAGGTCGAGGGTGCGCGGCATGGCGGGTGCCCGATATCCCTCGTGTAGCCGATCCCGGGTGGCCGCGTACAGGGTTTCGGGGTGGCCACAAACGGCCGCCGTCATCAGTGCCGCCCGGCCCGCGTTGAACGCCGCGTCGGCGTGGGGGACGTTCTCGGGCAGCAGCCCGCGGGCGCGTTCGGTGGACAGCCGCCAGTCCGGGACGCACAGCACGGGGAGCAGGCGCGGGTCCGGGGCGAGGGAGACGGCGCCCCAGCGGTCGTCCTCGCGGTAGGCGATGGTGTAGCCGCCGAAGACGCACGGGGCGACGTTGTCGGGGTGGCCCTCCAGGTCGGCGGCGACCTGGTAGATCCAGTCGCGGTCCGGGCCGCCGTCGGGGCCGGTGCGCCCCAGCAGGGCCGCGGCCGCGGCGACGCCGCCGACGATCGCCGAGGACGACGACCCCAGGCCGCGGGCGTGCGGGATGTTGTTGACGCAGGTCAGCGTGAGGCCGGGGAGTTTCTCGCCGACGCGCTCGAAGGCCGCGGCCATGGAGCGTACGACGAGGTGGCGGTGGTCGGTGGGGACCTCGCCGGCGCCCTCGCCGCTCACCTCCACCCGGAGTTCGTCGTCGTCGCGCAGCACGACCTCGAAGTCGTTGTACAGGGACAGCGCCAGGCCCAGGGCGTCGAAGCCCGGACCCAGGTTGGCGCTGGTGGCCGGGGCCCGGACGGACACCCGGTCGGGGCGCGGTCCGGCGTCGGGGCGCGACGGGGCCTCGGGGCGCGGTGGGGTCATGGTGGGGTCTCTCAGTCGTGCGTGTTCGCGGCGGACCGCTCGTCGGCGGGCGACGGTCGGCCCGCTCCCGCGGGGGCGCGCGGACGCCCCCGCGGGAGAACGGTCAGGCCAGGTCCAGGGCCCGGGCGGCGGCCAGGGCGTCGACCGGGACGGTGGTGGCCGCGGCGGCTCCGGCCAGGGCCCAGTCGGGGTCCTTGAGGCCGTTGCCGGTGACGGTGCAGACGATCCGGCTGCCGCGCTCGACCAGCCCGGCCTCGACGGCCTGGAGCAGGCCTGCGACGGAGGCCGCGGAGGCGAGTTCGACGAACACGCCCTCCTCGGCGGCCAGCAGCCGGTAGGCGGCCATGATCTGGCGGTCGGTGACCTTGTCGATGATCCCGCCGGACTCGTCGCGCGCCTGCTCGGCCAGGCTCCAGGAGGCCGGGTTGCCGATGCGGATGGCGGTGGCGATGGTGCTCGGGCTGGTGACCGGGGCGCCGTTGACGATGGGGGCGGCTCCGCTGGCCTGGAAGCCGAACATGCGCGGGTTGCGGGTGGAGATCCCGTCGCGGCCGTACTCGGTGTAGCCCATCCAGTAGGCGGAGATGTTGCCCGCGTTGCCGACGGGGATGCAGTGGACGTCCGGGGCGTCGCCCAGGGCGTCGACGATCTCGAAGGCCGCGGTCTTCTGGCCCTGGAGGCGGTAGGGGTTGACCGAGTTCACCAGGGCGACCGGGTAGTCGACGCTGAGCTTGCGGGCGAGCTCCAGGCAGTCGTCGAAGTTGCCGTCGACCTGGAGCAGGCGGGCGCCGTGCACGAGGGCCTGGGCGAGCTTGCCCATGGCGATCTTGCCCTGGGGCACCAGGACGGCGCAGGTCATGCCGGCGCGGATGGCGTAGGCGGCGGCGCTGGCGCTGGTGTTGCCGGTGGAGGCGCAGATGACGGCCTTGGCGCCGTCCTCGGCGGCCTTGGTGATGGCCATCGTCATGCCCCGGTCCTTGAAGGAGCCGGTGGGGTTGAGGCCCTCCACCTTGAGGAAGACCTCGCATCCGGTGAGCTCGGATACGCGCGCGGCGGGCAGCAGGGGCGTGCCGCCCTCCTGGAGGGTGACGACGGGGGTGTTCTCGTTGACGGGAAGGCGGTCGCGGTACTCCTCGACGATGCCTCGCCACGCCCGTGCCTTGCTCACGACTGTTTCCCTTTCGGGTGGATGCGGATTCCGCCGGATGCGCGATGGAGCGCGATGTGGTGCGCGGTGTGCCGCGCGATGGAGAGGTGGGACGTTCCCACCCCGGGGCGGTCCCCGGGGCGCGGCCCCCACCTGGTACGAGTCTACGGCCCGGGCGGGATCATCTCGAATCGCGGTCGCCCTTGTCCGCATTTCGAGACGCCAGCGGCGGTCCGGGACCGGGGCCGGTGGTTCGGACGGGGACCGGCACGGGCATCGCGCCCCACCGGCCCCCGTCCGCGGTCACTCCGCGAAGGTCTCCACACGCATCACGCTGGCGACCTCGCGGACCATGTCGTGGCCGCGCAGGTCCTCGACCGTGCGGTTGAGCGCGGCGTCCGGCGCCGGGTGGCTGACCAGCACGAGCTGGGCGTCGTCGCCGCGGCCCTCCTGGCGCACGTTCTTGATCGACACGTGGTGGCGGGCGAAGATCTCGGCGACCTTGGACAGCACGCCCGGGCGGTCGGCCACGTCCAGCGCCACGTGGTAGCTGGTGATGGTCTCGCCCATGTCGTGGACGCCCAGGCCGGTGTCGTGGCCGCCCTCGGGGACCGAGGTCCCCGCCAGGCGGTTGCGCGCCACCGCCACCACGTCGCCCAGCACCGCGCTGGCCGTGGGGGTGCCGCCCGCGCCGGCGCCGTAGAACATCAGCCGGCCCGCCGACTCGGCCTCCACGAACACCGCGTTGTAGGCCTCCTTGACGCCGGCCAGCGGGTGGTCGACCGGCAGCATCACCGGGTGGACGCGCACGCCCACCGACTTGTCGTCCTCCGAGCGCTGGCAGATCGCCAGGAGTTTGACCACGCAGCCCATGGCCCGGGCGCTGGCGATGTCGGCGGCGGTCACCCCCGTGATGCCCTCGCGGTGCACGTCGGCCGCGGTCACCCGCTGGGTGTGGAAGGCCAGCCGGGCCAGGATCGCGGCCTTGGCGGCGGCGTCGAAGCCCTCCACGTCGGCCGTCGGGTCGGCCTCGGCGTAGCCCAGGGCCTGGGCCTCCTCCAGGGACTCGGTGAACCCCGCGCCCAGGGAGTCCATCCGGTCCAGGATGTAGTTGGTGGTGCCGTTGACGATCCCCAGCACCCGGTTGACGCGGTCGCCCGCCAGCGAGTCGCGCAGCGGGCGCAGCAGCGGGATCGCCCCCGCCACCGACGCCTCGTAGTACAGGTCCACCCCGGCCTTGCGGGCGGCCGCGTGCAGCGTCTGGCCGTCCTCGGCCAGCAGCGCCTTGTTGGCGGTGACCACGGACTTGCCCGATTCGATCGCCGCCAGGATCAGCGAGCGCGCCGGCTCGATCCCGCCGATGACCTCCACCACGACGTCGATGTCGGGCCGGGTGGCCAGCGCCATGGCGTCGGTGGTCAGCAGCTCGGGGGCGACACCGCGGGCGCGGTCGATGCGCCGCACCGCGATCCCGCCGACCTCGATGGGCGTGCCGATCCGTGCGGCCAGCTCCTCGGACTGCTCCTCGATCAGGCGAACGACTTGCGAACCCACAACGCCGCATCCGAGCAGCGCCACCTTCATCGCCATTTGGGCGTGACTCCCTGTTCTCTCGTGATCCTCTGACCGCCTCTGCGCGGACCGGTCAGCCGACGTCCAGACGGAGGAGGTCCTCCTCGGTCTCCCTGCGCACGATCACGCGGGCGGCACCGTCCCGGACCGCGACCATCGCGGGCCGCGGCAGGTGGTTGTAGTTGCTCGCCATGGACAGGCAGTAGGCGCCGGTGGCCGCGACCGCGACGAGGTCGCCCGGGCGCAGGTCGGCGGGCAGGTACAGGTCGTGGACGATGATGTCGCCGCTCTCGCAGTGCTTGCCCACCAGGCGGGAGAGCATCGGTCCGGCGTCGCTCTCGCGCGAGACGAGGCGGCCGGTGTACTCCGCGCCGTACAGGGCGGTGCGGATGTTGTCGCTCATGCCGCCATCGACGCTGACGTAGGTGCGGATGCCCTCGACGTCCTTGACGGTGCCGACCTCGTAGACGGTGATCCCGGGCGGGCCCGCGATGGCGCGGCCCGGCTCCACGGCCAGGCGCGGCACCGGCAGCCCGGCCTCCTCGCACTCGCGGCGCACGATGGAGGTCAGGCTGTCGGCGATGGTCTTGGGGTCCAGCGGGGCGTCGTCGGAGACGTAGGCGATGCCCAGGCCGCCGCCCAGGTCCAGCTCGGCCAGGGTGACGCCCAGGTCGGTGTGGACACCGGTGAGGAAACGGGTGACGCGGCGGGCGGCCACCTCGAAACCGGAGGTGTCGAAGATCTGGGAGCCGATGTGGGAGTGCAGGCCCACCAGGTCCAGGTGCGGGGCGTCCAGCACCCGGCGGACCGCCTCGGCGGCCGCGCCGGTGCTCAGCGCGAAGCCGAACTTCTGGTCGTCGTGGGCGGTGGCCACGAACTCGTGGGTGTGGGCCTCCACACCGGTGGTGACGCGGATCAGCACCTTGGGGGTGCGGTCCAGCGCGGCGGCGACGCGCTCCAGGCGTTCGATCTCGTCCAGCGAGTCGATGATGATCCGGCCGACCCCGGCCTCGACCGCGCGGTGCAGCTCGCGCTCGGACTTGTTGTTGCCGTGCATGCCGATGCGGTCGGCGGGCACCCCGGCGGCCAGGGCGACCGCCAGCTCGCCGCCCGAGCAGACGTCGAGCTTGAGGCCCTCCTCGATCACCCAGCGGGCGACGGCCTTGGTCAGCAGGGCCTTGCCCGCGTAGTAGACGTCGGACCCGGCGAACGCCGTCGCGTAGTCGCGGGCGCGCGCCCGGAAGTCCTCCTCGTCCATGACGAAGAGGGGCGTCTCGTAGGTGTCCGCCAGCTCGCGCACGCCGACGCCGCCCACGACCAGGCCGCCGTCCTCGCGGCGGGCGGTGGCGGGCCAGACCCGCGGGTCGAGGGAGTTGAGGTCCTCGGGCGGCAGCGGCGGGTTGTCCTCGGGGAGGATCTCCGCGTGACGGGATCCGGCGGGGTGGGCGTAGCGGCTCATAACGGGCTTTCGGCTGGAACGGTGTGACGGGAGGGACGGCACCCCTCCCCCATTGTCCACTTCTCCGATCGGAACGCAGGGGTCGGGTGCGGTCCACCGGGCGCGGCGGGGTCACAGCCTTGTGGGCGCGGACACCCCGAGCAGGAACAGCCCGGTGCGGAGAACCCCGGCGACGGCGGACGGCAGCGCGGGGTCGGCGGTGGTGTACTCCGCCGGCGCGGTGGCGGCGGAGGGACAGGTCCGCCACTCATCGTAGGCACCGGCCAGCGTTTCCAGGTATCGGACCAGGATATGGGGTTCCTCTCGGCGGGCGGCCCCGTCCAGGGCGCTGGGGCCGTCCACCAGGGCGCGGCGCACCGGGGCGGTGTGCCGCTCGCAGGCCGCGAACCGGGGGGCGCCCTCGGCCACCCACCGTGTCCGGGACACCGCGTGCGCGTGGGCGTAGCGCAGCCGGAACGCCGGGTTGGCGTCGGTCAGGCGGGCCCACGCCCCCGGGTACTCCGCCGACGGCAGCACCGGCAGGTCGCGGCCGGTGGTCTCCGTCTCACGGGGCCGCTCGGGGATGGACCGGCAGAACGCGATGCGGGCGCTGTCCTCGCCGACCGCGCCCAGCGCCCGGGCCGCGGGGGTGAACAGCTCCGCGCGGTCGCCGTCCAGGTAGGGGTCCCGCCAGGAGACCTCGGCCGCCTCCGGCACCGGGGGCGCCCCGCCGCCGGCGGCCAGGGCGATGCGGGCGCGCGCGTCCGCCCGCGCCCACCGCCGGGCCTGGGCCACCGGCCCGGCCCCGTGCAGGGCGGTGCGCGGCCACTCCCCCGCCCCGTCCCACGTCCGGCCGGTCAGGAAGCGGGGGCCGTCGGCGGCCTCCCGCAGCAGGTCGTCGCGCTGGCGCGCGCCCAGGGTGACGTTCAGGAAGCCCCGGTCGTCGGCGAGCAGCCGCGCGTAGGAGAGGCGGCCCCGGTCGCGCAGGTCGGCCATGCGTGCCGCGATGCGCCCGGCCACCCGCAGGTGCGGCCTGCCCGCCCCGCCGGGCAGGCGGTCCCCGACCAACGCCACCAGGCGCGGCGCCAGCGCGGTCGCCGCGTCCGCGCCCTCCACGGCCTGGTCGCCGCGCGGCCACACGAACGGGATCCGCTCCGCGGGCAGGTCGAAGGCGTCGGCGGCGGCCGAGCGCACGACCGCCTCCAGGTCGGCCGGGGTCACCCGCGCCCCCCGAGCAGGCTCCGGACCACGTCGATGAGCGCGTCGGGGTCGAAGGGCTTGGTGACGTAGGCGTCCACCCCGATCCGCTCCCCCCGCCGGATGTCCTCCTCCTGCGTGCGCGCGGTCACCAGCACGATCGGCAGCGTCCGCGTCCGTTCGTCGGCCCGCAGCCGCTCCGCGGTCGTCCAGCCGTCCAGCCGGGGCATCATCACGTCGAGGGTGACCACGTGCGGGTCGATGTGGCCGACCCGGTCGAGGCAGTCCTGCCCGTCCACGGCGGTGAACACCTCGAACCCCTCCAGTTCGAGGTTGAGGCGGATCAGTTCCCGGATCACGTCGTCGTCCTCGACGACGAGAACCCGTGCGGGCAAGGCGTTCACGGCGTGACACTACCGCCGCCGGGGTGGGGCGCACCACCGGAATGCGGGGATCCGCCGCGCCCGCCAAACGGGTGGACGAAGCACGCGGAGCCCCTGCTACAGTTGTTCACGCAAGCCAGCCCCCTTAGCTCAGGGGATAGAGCATCGGCCTCCGGAGCCGGGTGCGCAGGTTCGAATCCTGCAGGGGGCACACAAGACGGACCGGCGGGATCACCCCGCCGAGCAAGCGAGAAGGCGTCCTACGGGGCGCCTTTCGTGTTTCTCAGGAGACCAGGCCGCGGCGGTAGGCGTAGACGACCGCCTGGACGCGGTCGCGCAGGTCGAGTTTGGTCAGGATGCGGGAGACGAACGTCTTGACGGTCTCCGGGCTGATGAACAGGGCGGCGGCGATCTCGCCGTTGGACAGCCCGTCGGCGAGCAGGCGCAGGACCTCCAGTTCGCGCGGGGTCAGCGGGGTGTCGGCCGGGTCGGTGCGGGAGGGGCGGATGCGGTCCGCGTACTCGCCCACCAGGCGGCGGGTGACATCGGGGTCGAGCAGCGCCGCCCCGGCGGCCACCGTCCGGATGCCGTGCAGCAGCCGTTCGGGGGGCGCGTCCTTGAGGAGGAAGCCGCTCGCGCCGGCGCGCAGCGCCTCGTAGACGTGCTCGTCGAGGTTGAACGTGGTGACCACGAGGACCTTGACGGGGTGTTCCACCCCGGCCCCGGCCAGCCGCCGGGTGGCCTCGATGCCGTCGAGGACGGGCATGCGCACGTCCATCACGACGACGTCCGGGCGCAGTCGCCGGGCGAGGTCGACCGCGGCCGCGCCGTCCGCGCACGCGCCGACGACCTCCAGGTCGGGCTGGGCGTCGACGATGGTGGTCAGGCCGGTGCGGATGAGCACCTGGTCGTCGCAGACCAGGACCCGGATCGGCGCGGTCATCCCCGGCCGCCCGCCGGGGTGGGCGCGGGGATGCGGGCGTGGACGGTGAACCCGCCGTCCCCGTGCGGGCCCGCGGTGAACTCGCCGCCCAGGACCTCGACGCGTTCGCGCAGCCCGGTCAGGCCGCGCCCGCCGCCGTCCGGTGCGGCGGCCGCGGGCCGGGAGCGGTCGGTGCTGACGTTCACGGTGATCTCCTCAGGGCGGTGGCGGACCCGGACGGTGGTGCGGCTGCCGTGCGCGTGTTTGAGGGCGTTGGTCAGCGCCTCCTGGACGACGCGGCGCGCGACGAGGTCGGCGCTGCCCGGCGGGGCGGCCGGGGCGCCCTCCTGGGTGAACTCCACCGGCTGGCCGGCCCGGCGGGTCCGCTCCACCAGGGGGAGCAGTCCCTCGTCCGCGGCGGGATCGACGGGGTCGGGGTCGATCACGTCGAGCAGGTGGCGCAGGTCGCCGATGGCCCGGCGGCCGGTGTCGGCGACCTCGGCCAGGCTCCCGTCGAGCCGTTCGGGCGCGGCGGTGAGGTGGCGCGCCGCCTCGGTCTGCACGACCATCGCGGTCACGTGGTGGGTCACGACGTCGTGGAGCTCGCGGGCGATGCGGGCGCGTTCGGCCGCGCGGGTGTCCTCGGCGATGCGGTGGCGGCGTTCGGCCTCGGCGGCGCGGGTGGAGCGCAGCCACGCCCCGATCCCCCAGGCGAAGGCCAGCGCCGCGTAGAGCGTCGCCCACTCGGTCAGGGGTTCGCCCTCCCCGACCCGGGTCAGGGCGACCGCCAGCGCGACGAACGCGACCGAGCCCGCCAGCAGGGTGGTGCGCCGGTGCCGGTGCAGGTGGGCGCCCGCGCTCACCAGGGCGAGGGGCAGCGCGGTGCCCGCGACCAGGTGGTAGCCGAGCAGCTGGTCGAGGGCGAAGCCGGCCGCCACCAGGGCCAGGGTGAGGGCGGGCCACCGGCGCCGCCCGGCCAGGGGCAGGCACTGGAGGGCGGCCACGGCCAGGCCCAGGGCGTCGAGGGGGCGGTCCGCGACGCCGCCGACCTGGGTCCCGTGGTTGTGCAGTGCCGGGACGAGCGAGGCGGCCAGGAGCAGCAGGCCCAGGGGGAGGTCGCGGACGGTGACGTCGAGTCGTTTCCACGGGCGCGGGGGGCGCCGGAGTCTGGTCACCGGTGCAGTGTAGTGGCGCGGTGACGGAACGCCGGAGTTCCCGTCCCCCGCGCGGGGGCCTCGTCCCCCGTGCGAGCCACACGCGGATGCCCTCTGAGCGGTGATGACCGCCGCCCCGCCGGGTCCGTAGCGTGTTCGCCGTCCGCTCCCCCTCCCCGTTCCGTGCCCTCCGGAGGCCACCGTGTCCCGCTTCGTCCACCCCGCCCCTCTGATCGCCCTCACCGCCGCCCTGTCCCTCACCGGCTGCGGGGTGGCCTCCGACGTGCGGGAGGGCCTGGGCGAGGTGCGCACCGACCTGGAGTCGGCCGCGGACGAGGTGATGACCGACGGGGAGCTGTTCACCGGGTCCAAGACGCTCACCGTCGACGGGGGTTCGGTGCACGTCTCCTGTTCGGGCGCCCCGGCCGGCGACCGGCCGGTCATCGTCCTGATGGCGGGGATGGGCGACGGGCTGGACACCCTGGCCGGTCTCCAGGAGGCCCTGGCCGAGAACGACCGGGTCTGCTCCTACGACCGCTTCGGCGCGGGCGAGAGCGACCCTCCGAGCGGCCCCCAGAGCATCGCCGACACCGGGGAGACCCTGGCCGCGGTCCTGGACGACGTCTCCCCCGACGCCCCGGCCGTCCTGGTCGGCCACTCCCTGGGCGGGCTGATCGCGGCCCGCTACGCGCCCGACCACCGGGACCGGGTCGGCGGGCTGGTGCTGCTCGACGCCACGTCGCCGACGATGCTCGACGACATCACCGGGGTGATCCCCGAGTCCGCCACCGGCGAGGGCGCCGAGGTGCGCGCCCAGAACCTCGCGGTGTTCGAGGGGGAGAACCCGGAGGCCCTCGTCATCGCGAGCGATCCGCGGGTCGGCTCGGCCGGGGACATCCCGGTGGAGGTCATCCGGCACGGTGTCCCCTACCTCGGTGAGATCGCCGAGTACGGCGACGACCTGGAACGCGTGTGGGCCCAGGGGCAGGAGAGGTGGCTGGAGCTCTCCGAGCAGAGTGCGCTGAGCACCGCCGCCGAGAGCGGCCACTACATCCACGTCGACGAGCCCGACCTCGTCGTCGAGGCCGTGCGGGGCGTCGTCGACCGGGCCGCCGACTGACGCTCCCCGTGTGACGCCCGCCATGGTGTCAAGTGCCCTCCGCCACAGGTGCCGGGTCTCCCGGTGGGGTGCCGCCCGAACGCGGACCATAGGATGACGGCACCGCGACGCGGCGGGGGAGAGCGGAGGGCTTCAGGCGTGAACGAGGCGAGTGCGGGCGATGCGGCCCGGTCGGAACCGGCCTGGCTCCCGGTGCCCCGCAGCCGGGCCTACGAGCTCGTGGTCGACCGCATCGAGGAGCAGATCATCAACGGGGCCCTGCGGGTCGGCGACCACCTGCCCCCCGAACGCGAGCTCGCCTCCTGGCTGGAGGTCAGCCGCGCCGCCGTGCGCGAGGCGATCCGCACCCTGGAGGCGCACGGGGTGGTCAGCTCCTCGGTCGGCTCCGGCAAGGGCGCCGGCACCGTGGTCACCGCGATGACCAGCGGCGCGCTCACCCGGATGCTGCGTCTGCACGTGGCGCTGACGAGTTTTCCGATGGTCGACGTCATCGAGGCGCGGGTGATGCTCGAACGCACCAGCGCCGCGCTGGCCGCGCGCGAGGCCTCCGCCGAGGACCTGGCGCTGATGCGCTCCCTGGTGGACGCCATGGACGACCCGGCGCTCAGCCGCGAGGAGTTCAACGAGTTCGACACCCGCTTCCACGTGTCGATCGCCGAGGCGGCCGGGAACCGGCTGGTCGCGGACATGACGATCGCCATCCGCGAGTCGATGAAGCACCAGGTGCTGGAGGGGTTCCGCAGCACCCCCGACTGGCCGGCCACGTCGGCGGTGCTGCGCGGTCACCACCGGGGGGTCATGGAGGCCGTCGAGGCGCGCCGGGGCGAGCTGGCGGCGGACCTGGTGGAGGAGCACATCCGCTACGCGTACGCGCGCCTGCCGGGGTTCCGGGCCGGCACGGACTGAGGACGCCGCCCCGCCCCCACGGCCGCGCCGTCCTCGCCGCCGGGCCCACGGCCGTCAGGACCGCACACCCGGTCGACCCGTCGCCGTCCCGCCCCGCGGCGGTCGGCCCCCGGTCGCCCCGCCCGCGCCGCCGCCGGGCCCACGGCCGCTCGGACCACGCACCCGTTCGGCCCGCCACCGCCGAGCCTGCGGCGGTCGACCCGCGGCCGCACCGTCCTCGCCGCCGGGCCTGCGGCCGTTCGGAACCACGCACTTGGTGGGCCCGCGGCCCGTTCGGACCGGGCCCCGCTCTCTCCCCGTCCGCACGCGGGCCGGTCAGCCCGCGGCCAGGGGCCAGCTGCCGTCGATGACCGCCTGCGGGTCGCGCCCGCGCCGCAGGTAGGCCTGGAAGGACGCGGCCTGCTCGGCCTTCCAGCCCACCTGGGCGGCGTGCAGCGCGTCCAGGTCCAGGGTGGCGAGCTCCTCGTTGGTCGCCCCCAGCCGCCAGGCCAGCCGCGCCGCGGCCAGCGCGTCGGCGGCGGCCCCGTGCGCCTGGCTCTCGTCCAGGGGCACCCCGTGGTGGGCGCACACGTCGGTGAGCTTGCGGCCGCCCCGCCGGTAGGGGTCGGTGTGCTTGTCGAGCACCAGGGGGTCGATCACCCGCAGGTCCCGGAGGAACCCGGCGGCCAGGCCGTGGCGTTCCAGTTCCGCGGACAGCAGCCCCAGGTCGTAGGGCGCGTTGTAGACGACCACCGGCAGCCCGTCGGCGGAGACCTTCTCCAGGGCGGCGGCGATCTCGGTGACCACCTCCACCGCGGGCCGCCCGTTCTGGCGGGCGTGCTCGGTGGTGATGCCGTGGATGGCGGTCACCTCCTCGGGGATCTCCACACCCGGGTCGGCCAGCCAGGACAGCTTCTCCTTGGTACCGGCGGCCGGGTCGATCCGCCACAGCGCGGCGGTGACGATCCGGTCGGTGGCGACGTCGAGTCCGGTGGACTCGAAGTCCAGCGCGGCCATGGGGCGGGTGTGCCAGCTCATGTGGGCCCTTCCGTTCGGGGTGCAGGTCCTATCGTGCCCCCTCAGGGTGACGTTCGGTGTCCGCTCGCGCCGACGGGCGGGCGTGTTCTCCGCCGGGCAGCCGGGTGGCGGCGACCATGACGGCGAGGCCGGCCAGGGTGATGAGCGCCCCGGCCCACAGCGGCGAGGTGTACCCGAACCCGGCGGCCAGGCCCAGTCCCCCGGCCCAGGCGCCGAGCGCGTTGCCGACGTTGAACGCGGCGATGTTGGCGCCCGAGGCGAGCGTGGGAGCGGCGGAGGCGAACCCCATGACGCGCGACTGGAGCCCGGGGACGGTGGCGAACCCGAAGCCGCCCATGAGCAGCAGTGCGGTCACGGCGGCCCAGGGGATGTGCGCGACCAGCGCGAACGCGGCGAGGATGGCGGTGAGGGCGGCGAACAGCCCGACCAGGGTGCGGCCGAGGTCGCGGTCGGCGGCCCGCCCGCCCAGCAGGTTCCCGGCGAACAGCCCGGCGCCGAACAGCACGAGCAGCCACGGCACGGCGCCGGCGGCGAACCCGCTCACCTCGGTGAGGGTGAACGCGATGTAGGTGAAGCCGCCGAACATGCCGCCGAAGCCGAGAACGGTGACGGCGAGGGACAGCCACACCTGGGCGCTGCGGAAGGCGGCGAACTCCGAGCGCAGCCCGCCGGGGCCGGACTCCTCGCGCACGGCGGGCACCAGGGCGAGGATGCCGATGAACGCGACGACGCCGATGGCGGTGATGGCCCAGAAGGTGGAGCGCCACCCGGCGGCCTGGCCGAGGAAGGTGCCGAAGGGCACGCCCAGGACGTTGGCGGTGGTCAGCCCGGCGAACATGATCGAGATGGCGGCGGCGCCGCGGCCGGGCGGGACGATGCGGGCGGCGAGCACCGCGCCGATGCCGAAGAACGCGCCGTGGCACAGGGCGGCGATGACGCGGCCGAGCATCATGACGCCGTAGTCGGTGGCCAGGGCGGAGACGGCGTTGCCCGCGATGAACAGGACCATGAGCAGCAGCAGGGCGCGTTTGCGGTCGACGCGGTGGAGCAGTGCGGTCAGGCCGACGCCGCCGACCGCGACGGCCAGGGCATAGCCGGAGATGAGGTGTCCGGCGACGGTGGGTGTGACGCCGAAGTCGGCGCCGACCTCGGGCAGCAGGCCCATGATGACGAATTCGGTGAGGCCGATGCCGAAGCCCCCGAGGGCGAGGGCGTAGAGCGCGAGCGGCATGAGGAAGGTGCTCCCGGGAGAGACGATGGAACGTTGCGCCTGCACTAGTTGCAGACGCAACGAAAATAGTTGCACGCGCTCTCTACCTGCGCAAGCTGGTAGTCTGTGGCCTCTGACACCGGGAGGCTGGACATGGGCATCGCCGACGACGCCGTCGAGATCCGGGCCCACGGCTGGCGGACCCTCGCCGCCGTGCACTCCCTCATCGAGACCGCCCTGGAACGGGCGCTCCAGGGCGAGCACGGGCTCTCGGTCGTCGAGTACACCGTCCTGGACGCCCTCGACCGGCAGGACGGCTGGCACATGCGGATGCGCCAGCTGGCCCGCGCCGCCGCCCTGTCCAACAGCGCCACCACACGACTGGTCACCCGGCTGGAGGACCGCGGGCTGCTCACCCGGGTGCTGTGCGCGGACGACCGCCGGGGCATCTACACCGAGCTCACCCCGGCCGGCAAGGACCTGCTGGAGCGGGCCCGCCCCACCCACGACCGGGTGCTGCGCGAGGCGCTCGCCGAGGCCGGGGCGACCCCGGAGCTGGCCCCCCTGGTGGAGGCCCTGCGCGCGCTGGAACCGCGGCCGGCACGCTGATCCGCGCCCCACGGGGCCCGTTGTCCACAGGGCCGGGGTTCCCCCTGGTGCGCCGGGACGGCGCCCTCTAGGTTGGGGGCATGAAATTCCTGGTACGTGAACGTTTCTTCGACATCGGCGACGACTTCTGGGTGACCACCGAGAACGGTGAGAAGGCCTACCACATCGACGGCAAGGCCCTGCGCATCCGCACCACGTTCCACCTGGAGGACCCCAAGGGCAACGTCCTCACCACCATCCGCCGCAAGCTCTTCAAGGTGCGCGACCAGATGCGCATCGAGCGCGACGGCAAGACCGTGGCCACCGTGCGCGAGCGCCTCATGGACCCGCTCAAGGAGAAGCTCGTCGTGGAGATCGAGGGCGGCCCGGACTGGGAGGTGACCGGCGACTTCCTGGGCAAGGAGTACGTGGTCTCCGACTCGAACGGCACCGTCGCCCACATCTCCCGCAAGCTGCTGCGCATCCGCGACACCTACGCGGTGGACGTCAACACCCACCGCTCCGACCTGGGCGGCGACCCGGTGCTGGCGCTCAGCGTCGCGGTGGCGGTGGACTCCCTCACGGCCGACGACAAGAAGGGCAAGGACAAGGACGACAAGTGATCCCCGAGCCGGTGACCGCGCCCTCGTCCCGGTGACCGCACCCCTGCCCCTGTGACCGCACCACCGTCCCCGTGACCGTGCCCTTCCGGTGACCGCCCCACCGCCCCGGCGGCCGCACTCCGGCTCCGGTGACCGCGCCCCTGTCCCGGTGACCGCGCCCTCGTCCCGGTGACCGCGTTCGGGCTCCGACGGCCGCGCCCCTGACCCGGCGCGCCTTGCGGGCGGCCGCCGGGCGGCGCCCGACGGGGGTCGGCGACCCCCGAGCGGTGCCCGGCGGTGACCGGACGGCACCTCGCGGTCAGTCGCCGACGGAGACGGCCAGGCCGCGTTCCCAGGGCAGGTAGGGCTCCCGGCGGGTGCGCAGCACCGGCCGCGGGAGGCGGCCCTCCACGGCGCAGTGGGCGATCTCGCGCGCGGCCAGGTGACCGGCCACCGCGAAGGACTTCCGGGTGGAGTCCTCCGCGTGCCAGCGGGCGTCGACCAGCCGCACCAGGGCCGTCAGCGGGGGTGGCGGCAGCGGCCGGCCCTCGGCGGCGTGCTCGGCGGCCTCCTCCTCGGTGAGGGGCGCCCAGGCCTCCCGCACGCCGTCGGCGAAGGCGCGGACCAGCTCCGCCGGTATCCGCTCGCCGCGCGGGCCGCGCGGCGGCACCGCGTCGACGAAGGCGAAGCCGTCGGGGGTCCCGGCGGGCAGCGGTTCGGCCTCCACCCAGGCCGCGGCGAAGTGACCGCCCGCGCAGTTGTGCCGGATGCTGCGCACGTAGACGCCGGCGATGGTGCGCGTCAGGGGTATGCGGTTCAGGGAGGGCACTCGACCTCTCCTTCCGGCGTGTGGGACGAGGCGGACGACCCGGATGCAGTCCTCTTTCCCACGGAAAGGAACGAAGATACCCCGGTGCACCCTTCCTTTCGGGCCCGGGGGCCGGAGCCGGTCAGCCCCGGGCCGGAAGCGGTCACCGCCGTTCCCCGTCCAGATAGGCGAGGACCGCGCGGACCCGCCGGTGCCCGGGATCGGCGGGGGCCATGCCCAGCTTGGCGAAGATATTGCCGATGTGCTTGTGGACGGCGTTCTCGCCGACCACGAGCCGCTCGGCGATCTCCCGGTTGTCCGCGCCCTCGGCCATCAGCGCCAGCACTTCGCGTTCGCGCCGGGTGAGCGACCCCACCGGGTCGCCGTCGCGGCGGGCCAGCAGCTGGGCCACCACCTCCGGGTCCATCACGGTGCCCCCGGCCGCCACCCGGTGCAGGGCGTCCACGAACTCCCCGACCCGGCCCACCCGGTCCTTGAGCAGGTAGCCCACGCCCCCGCGGCCGTCGGCCAGCAGCTCGCCCGCGTACCGGCGCTCCACGTACTGCGACAGCACCAGCACCGCCAGGTCCGGGTGGCGGGCGCGCAGGGCGATCGCCGCACGCAGGCCCTCGTCGCGGAAGTCCGGCGGCAGGCGCACGTCCACCAGGGCCAGCCCGGGCCGGTGCCGGTCCACGGCGGCCGCCAGGGCCCCGGCGTCGCCGGCCACCGCGGCCACCTCGAAGCCCTTGGCGGTCAGCAGCGCCTCCAGCCCGGCCGACAGCAGCACGTTGTCCTCGGCGATCACGATCCGCACGGCAGCTCCACGGACACCACCGTCGGGCCGCCCGCGGGGCTGGACACCCGCACGGTCCCGTCCAGGGCCGCCACCCGGTGGCGGATGCCCCGCACGCCCGTCCCGCGCTCCTCGTCCACCCCGCCGGGGCCGTCGTCGGCCACCCGCAGGCGCAGCACGTCGCCCTCGCGGGCCAGGGAGACGTCGACGGCGGTCGGCGAACCGTGGCGGACGGCGTTGGTCACCGCCTCGGTGACCACGAAGTAGGCGGCGGTCTCCACGGCCACCGGCAGGCGCCCGGGGTCGGCGGTGTCCAGGCGCACCGGGACGGAGGTGCGTCCGGCCAGGGAGTCCAGGGCACCGACCAGGCCGCGGTCGGCCAGCACCGGCGGGTGGATGCCGCGGATCAGCTCGCGCAGCTCGGTCATCGCCTCCTCGGTGCCCTCGTGGGCGCGTTCGATGATCGCGACGGCCTCGGGGTGGTCGGCCAGCACCTCCTTGGCCACGCCCAGCTGCATGGCGATGGCCACCAGGCGGGCCTGGGTGCCGTCGTGCAGGTCGCGTTCGATGCGGCGCAGCTCGGTGCCGTGGGAGTCCACCACGTCGGCGCGGGTGCGGCTCAGCTCGTCGACGCGGGCGGCGAGCAGCTCGGCGCGGGAGGGGGTCAGCCGGGCCAGGGTGAGCCGGGCGTGGACGCGGGCGGCGGGGACCAGGGCCCAGCGCAGCAGGATCAGCCCGGCGGTGAGCTGCCCGGCGGTGGCGAACGCGGCCGTGATCGGGTCGTTCACCACGAGCCACAGGAACGCCTCCTCCCCGGGCAGGGCCCACCAGAACGGGAACTGCAGGGCGGAGGGCGGCATCAGCACGGCGGCCAGGCCCAGTATGCCGAAGGGGAGGCCGAGCAGGACGGCGAACGGCAGCCAGCGGGCCAGCCTCAGGGTGGAGGGGGCGCGCAGGAGCCTGCTCGGCCGCGTCGCGGGCTCGGGGGCCCGGGGCACCGGGGCGCCCAGCAGCAGGGCGGCGCGGGTCCGGTGCCACCGGGCCCACAGGTCCACCAGCCGTACCCAGCGGGGCAGCAGCACCAGGCCCAGCCCGCCGATGGGGATGGTCAGCACCACCACCGCGGTCAGCGGCAGCAGGAGCAGCGAGACCAGGGCCGCGCCCAGTGTCACGAGCAGGTACCCGGCGGCCCTCCCGACCGCCGCCCACGTCGCACCCATCCGCCGTCCCCCTTCGTCCGCGCCGTCGTTCACCCGACAGTCTGGGGCATGCGGCGCGCACCGGACACTACAGCCCGCACCCGGAAACGGCCGTCGGCCGAGCGGAACGCCGCGGGGGCGGAAGCGGCACCGTCGGCCCGAATGTCGCAGTCCCCCGGGATGCTTGCGGGATGGAAGACACCCCTCCCCGGAACCACGTCCCGCCCGAGAACCTGGCGCAGCCCATGTCCGCCGACCGCCCTCCCCTGCCCCGGTCCGGGGACGAGAGGGAGGTGCTCACCGCCCACCTGGACTGGCACCGCGCCACCTTCGAGGCCAAGTGCGCGGGGCTCACCGCCGAGCAGCTGTCGCTGCGGGCGGTCCCGCCCTCCACGCTGTCCCTGCACGGGCTGCTCCGCCACCTGGCGGGGGTGGAGCGGTGGTGGTTCCGGATCCGGTTCGCGGGCGAGGACCTGCCGCTGCTGTACTACTCCGACGACGACCCCGACCAGGACTTCGGCGACCTGGACGGCGACCCGGCGCAGGCGCTGGCCCGGTGGCGGGAGGAGGTCGCGCACGCCCGGCGGATCACGGCGGCCTCGTCGCTGGACGCGCTGGGGGCCGACGCCGACCGGGGCGGTCCCACGCAGCTGCGGGTCGGTCTGGTCAAGCTGATCGCGGAGTACGCCCGCCACAACGGGCACGCCGACCTGCTGCGCGAGCGCATCGACGGGTCGACCGGGTACTGAGTCGGCCGGGCACAGGGTCGACCGGGCACCGAGGGGTCCCGCCGGGGGCGGGCGGGCCGCCCCCGGCGCGGGTCAGGCGGGTGTCTGCTCCGCGGCGGCGTCCTCGCGGGCCGAGCGGCGGGCCAGCAGGGCCCCGGTGGCGGCGGCGGTGAAGAACATCAGCACGCCGTAGACCGCCGAGGGGACGGCCATCTCGCTGCTGTTCAGCAGTGCCGGGCTCAGGGCGATGGCCAGGGACAGCGTGGTGTTGTGCAGGCCGATCTCCATGCAGGAGGCGATCGACTCGGGGCGGCCGGTGCCGACCAGGCGCGGCGCCCAGTAGCCGATGGTGAGGCTGGCGATGTTGAACAGCAGCACCATCAGGCCGACCGCGACGATGTAGTCGCCGATGTTCTCCCGCTCCTGGTAGATGGCCACGGCCACGACACCCAGCAGGACGAACACCGAGGCGATCTTGACCGGCTTCTCCAGGCTGCGCGCGACCGACTCGGCCTTGGCCCGGATCAGCATGCCGATACCGACGGGGATGAGGATGATCGCGAAGACCTGGAGGATCTTGTCGAACTGCAGGCCCAGCGTGTCGCCGTCGCTCATGAAGTAGGCCAGCGACAGGTTGGTGATGAGCGGCAGCGTGAACAGCGCCGTGAGGGAGTTGAGCGCCGTCAGCGAGATGTTGAGGGCGACGTTGCCGCGGAAGAGGTAGCTGAACAGGCTGGCGGTGGTGCCGCCGGGCGAGGCGGCCAGCAGCATCATGCCGACCGCGAGGGCGGGCGGCGGCTGGAAGAGCAGGACCAGGCCGAAGCAGACCAGCGGCAGCAGGATGATCTGGCAGCCCAGGATGAGGGCGACGATGCCGGGGATCTTGGCCAGCCGGGTGAAGTCGGGGATGGTCAGGCTCAGTCCCAGGCCGAGCATGATGATGGCGAGCGCGGCGGGGAGCGCGATCGTGGCGATGGTGGAGTCCAAGGGGGCCGGCTCCTCGTGGTCGGGCCGCCGGGGATGCGGCTCGGTGGGCTGGGGATCGCGGACCGCGTTCGGTGACGGTACGGCACGGTGCCGGACGGACGCCCGGATTCGCGCCCTCCGGTGACCTGCATCACATCCGACCTACTGGCCGGTATGTTCCCATGGCGCGGCCGCACATGACAAGACCCCGGTCAGGGCCGGGGTCGCGGTGGGGGCCGTTGCCGGGAGCCGTGTCAGGCGGCGGGCCAGGAACTGCCGGTCATGTCGTAGGCGAGGTGGAACCAGACCTTGCGGATGCTCGGGTGGCCGTTGTCGCCCCAGGTGGTGGCGAAGCCGTCGACCAGCGCCAGGCCGCGGCCGTTCTCGGCGGTGAGCCGGTCGGCGGTGGGGGCCACCGGGGCCAGCGGCCCGTCGTGCGGGGTGCCGTTGTCGCGACAGACCAGGGTGAGCCCGGTGGGGGTGCGCGTCACCCGCAGCACGAAGGTCTGGCCCTCCTCCCCCGACCTGCTGTGCTTGATCGCGTTGGTCGCCAGCTCCGTGCCCAGGAGCGCGAACAGGTAGCGGAAGTCGCTGTCGCGGGCGGCCGCGCAGGTGTCCAGGAAGGCGCGCGCCAGCGGGATGTTCGCGGCCGTGCCCGGGAACTCCCAGTGGCGTTTGACGAAGGGCAGCGGGCGGCCGTTGAAGTAGTGCCGGTACTCGTCCGGAACACCCGTCAGGACGGTGTCCTCGGCCTCGGCCAGGGCGGGCACGGAAACGAGTGAGGGCATGGCTGACTCCTTGGGCGGGCGGCTCAGTGGGCAGGCGAGCCGTGGGAGGGGGCGGCTGCGGGAGGGGTCGACGACACCGCAGGGGACGGGCGGCGCGGGACCGGTATGACCATACGCGATCCGGCTCCCCTGGGACAGGGGATGCCGGTGTGGCGCGTTCCTCTGCGACCCCCGAAACCCCTCCCCCGCGCCGCAGCGCGCCGGGGCCCGCCGCGGCCGGGGTCGCGCCCGGCAGGCCCGTGCCGCCCCGCCCCCCGGCGCCCGGGGGTCAGACCCGGGCCGCGAGCGCCTCCCGCGCCGCCTCCAGCGCGCGCTCGCGGTCGACGCCGACCAGCGCGATCCGGGTGCGCCGCTCCAGCAGGTCGTCCACGTCCAGCGCGCCCTCGTGGCGCACCCCGAACCGCAGTTCCGCCCCGGTGATCCCGGCGGCGACCGGCTCCAGCAGGGCGGGGTCGCCCGCGGCCTCGGCCAGCACGGCGGGTGCCTCGGTCCCGTAGCGGGCGACCAGGCGGCGCGGCGCGTCCACCGAGTCCAGCTCCTCCCGGGGGGCGGCGCCCACCAGCGGCAGGGTCCGGGTCCGGCAGGGCCCGGCGGGCAGCCGGTGCCGGGCCACCGCGGCGTCCACGGCCTCCTGCGCCATCGCCCGGTAGGTGGTGAGCTTGCCGCCGACCACCGTGACCGCGCCGTTGGGGGCGACCGTCACCGAGTGATCGCGGGACAGGTCGGCGCTGTCGCCGTCGCCGTGCAGCAGCGGGCGCAGCCCGGCGAACGCCCCCAGGACGTCCGTCCGGCGGATCGGCGTCCGCAGCGCCCGGTTGGCCTGGTACAGCAGGAAGTCGACGTCCTCCTCGGGGACCTCGGGCACCCGCGGCGCGGGCCCCTCGACGGGTTCGTCGGTGAGGCCGAGGAAGACCCGCCCGTCGGGCTGGGGCAGGGCGAACACGAACCGGCCCGGGGACCCCTCCACCGGAACGGTGAGCGCCACCTTGGGGTGTCCCAGGACGGCGCCGTCGAGCACCAGGTGGCTGCCCCGGCTGGGGCTGAGCCGGATCCCCGGGTCGAGCAGGTCGGCGTGGACGCCGGTGGCGTTGACGACGGCGCGCGGGCGCACCGGCAGCGTGAGGCCGGTCTCCTCGTCGTGCAGCACCACGCCGTCGGCGGTGATGGTCTGGGCCGAGCAGCGCGTGATGATCCGGGCGCCCAGCCCGGCGGCCGTGCGGGCCAGGGCCACCACCAGGCGGGCGTCGTCGACGAGCTGGCCGTCGAAGGACAGCACGCCGCCGAGCAGCCCCTCGGCCTCCACCCCGGGCAGCAGCCGCCGGGTGCGGGCGGCGTCCAGCAGGCGGGGGCGGGGCAGCACCGACGCGGGGGTCCCGGCCAGGCGGCGCAGCACGTCACCCATGCCCATCCCGGCGCGGGCGAACAGCCCGCCGGGCAGCCCGCCCAGGTCGCGGTGGACGGGGACGACCATGGGCAGCGGGCGCACCAGGTGGGGCGCGGTGGTCCGCATGAGGACGTCGCGTTCGCGGGCGCTCTCGTAGGCGATGCCGACCCGGCCCTTGGCGAGGTAGCGCAGGCCGCCGTGGACCAGCTTGGAGCTCCACCGGCTGGTGCCGAAGGCGAGGTCGCGGCGTTCGACGAGCACGGTGGACAGTCCCCGGGAGACGGCGTCCAGGGCGACGCCCGCGCCGGTCACCCCGCCGCCGACGACGAGGACGTCGACGTTGGGGCCGGCCTCCAGTGCGGTGAGGTCGGCGGCCCGGCGGGCTGCGTTCAGGGAGGTGCTGCTGCTCATGGGAGAGCGGTCCTTTCCGGGGTTCCGGGGGATGCGGTCGTCGGTCGCGGGTCGGGGCGCGTCAGGGGCGCGTCAGGGGGCCAGGTAGCCGTCGACGAGGGTGGCGAGCTCGTCGACGAGCGCCTCCTCGTCGACGAGGTCGGCGAACAGGTGGCGGGAGGTGACGGTGTTCTGCGCGGTGACCATGACCAGGCGGGCCAGCACCGCGGGGTCCCCGGCGCGGACCGACCCCTCGGCCTGCCCCTGGGCGACCACGGGTTCGAGGATCTCCAGGGCGGCCCTGTGGCTCGTGCCCAGGCGCTGGAACGTGTAGGTGGTCATGAGCTCGGGCTCGGTGTCGACGATGCGGGTGAACAGCGGGTGGTGCAGCATCGCCCGGGCCACCCCGGCCACGTGCAGCACCAGCCGGACCCGGACGCTCTCCTCGGCGAGGTCGTGCTCGGCGGCCATCTCCTCGTCCAGCAGGATCCGCCGCAGCTCCCGGGTGAGCAGGTCGGCGACCAGGGCGGTGACGTCGGGCCAGCGCCGGTAGACGGTGGGTCGGCTGACGCCGGCGCGGCGGGCGACGTCGGTCAGCGTGGTGCGGCGCACCCCGAAGTCCACGACGCAGGCGCGCGCCGCGTCGAGAATGCTGTCTTCAACGTTACGTTTTGACGCCATGTGTAAAACTGTAGAGCATGACCGACGACACCACACCCCGTACCGCCCCCGAGATGAGCTGGTTCGCCTGGGGCGACCCCGCCAGGGCCAGGGAGCTGGACCCCGGCCTGCGCGGCCTCATCGCCCAGGTGCTGCGCGCGCGGCTCACCGAGCGTCCCCCCGTCCCCGAGGAGTCGGTGGAGCTGGCGCCCTCCGCCCTCACCGGCCCGGCCCGCGCCGCGCTGACCGCCGTCGTGGGCGAGGAGCACCTGCGCACCGACGACGCCGCCCGGCTGCGCCACGCGGGCGGCAAGAGCACCCCCGACCTGCTGCTGCGCCGCTCGGGCGCGGCCGACCCCGCGCCCGACGCCGTCCTGTACCCCGCCGACCACGACGAGGTCCAGCGGCTGCTGGAGGTCTGCTCCGCCGAGCGGATCGCCGTCGTCCCCTTCGGCGGCGGTACCAGCGTCGTGGGCGGGCTGACCCCGCTGCGCGGCCGCTTCGACTCCGTCATCGCCCTGGACCTGCGCCGCCTGGACCGGCTGCTCTCCCTGGACGCCACCTCGATGACCGCCGTCCTGGGCGCTGGCGTGCGCGGCCCGGCGGCCGAGGCGCTGTTGGCCGAACACGGCCTGATGCTCGGCCACCTGCCGCAGAGCCACGAGTACGCGACCATCGGCGGGTACGCCGCCACCCGCTCCAGCGGGCAGGCGTCCTCCGGGTACGGCCGGTTCGAGGACATGGTGGTGTCGCTGCGCGCGGCGACCCCGCGCGGGACCCTGGAGGCGGGCGGCGCCCCGGCCTCGGCGGCCGGTCCCGACCTGCGCCGGCTGCTGCTCGGCTCGGAGGGCACCCTGGGCGTGATCACCGAGGTCGGCGTGCGGGTGCGGCCGGTCCCCGAGACGGTCCTGGACGAGGCGTGGTCGTTCCCCGACTTCGCCACCGGGGTGGACGCCCTGCGCGCCCTGGCCCAGTCCGACACCCGGCCCACCATGGCGCGGATCCTGGACGAGTCGGAGACGTTCGTGGGCGCCGCCCTGGGCGGGAGGGAGGCACAGGCGGGCTGCCAGGCCGTGCTCGGGTTCGAGGGCACCGGCGCCGAGGTCGCCGCCCGCTCCGCGGTGGTCCGCGAGGCGCTGTCCCGGGCGGGCGGGACCCCGCTGGGAGCGGAGCCGGTGGCGCACTGGCGGGAGAACCGGTTCTCCTCCCCCTACCTGCGCGACACCCTGCTGTCGGCGGGCGTGCTCGCCGAGACCCTGGAGACCGCGGCGAGCTGGACCGACCTGCTGCCGCTGTACTCCGCCGTCACCGGCGCCCTGACCGGGGCGCTGGAGGGCGAGGAGGGCGGGGCCGTGGTGATGTGCCACGTGTCGCACACCTACCCGACCGGGGCGTCCCTGTACTTCACGGTGGCGACGGCGGCGGGCGAGGACCCGCTGGCACGCTGGGAGGGCGCCAAGCGCGCCGCCTCCGACGCGATCGTCGCGAACGGGGGCACCATCACCCACCACCACGCGGTGGGCACCGACCACCGGCCGTGGATGGCCGCGGAGATCGGCCCGCTGGGCGCGGAGGTGCTGCGGGCGGTCAAGGCGGCGCTGGACCCCGAGGGGGTGCTCAACCCGGGAAAGCTCATCCCGGACGCGCGGGACTGACCGGGCGCGGGTGCGCGGACGGGTGCCCGGGAGGCCCGCCCGCGCACCCGTCCGCCCCTGTCACTCCTTCTCGGAGGTGCGGGAGAGCTGGCGCCGGACCTGCCCGGCGAAGTTCTCCAGGAACTCCATGGCCTCGATGTCGTCCACGTCCTCGGGCACCGGATAGTGGACGTACACGAACGCGTTGACGTCGCGGAAGGAGGCGACGGCCGTCCGGTCGCCGTCGAAGTCGTAGAGGGTCACGAGTCCGCCGTCGCCCACCGAGGTGCGCGCCCACTCCAGGACGTCCTCCTCGGTGCGGCCGCGCTCCAGGTCGCTCACCCGGTCCTCCAGCTCCTCGGCGTCGTCCTCGATGTACTCCTGGGAGCGCTCGTGGTCGAACAGGGTGACATCGACGGTGAGGCTCCACTCCTCGCCCCGGTCCGAGACCCGGCAGGTCAGCAGGCCGAGGTAGCCGGCCTCTTCCAGTTCGGCGTCGTCGGAGTACCACTCCTGCTCGTCCGCGGGAACGAACTCGCCCTCGGCCCGGGGGCGGTCGGAGCCGGGGACGGTGTCGACCACCTGTGAGGGCAGCAGGTCGCGGCAGGAGGCAAGCCCGGCGTAGGGGCGGCCGCCCACGGCCTCCCACACCACGAAGCCCAGCAGTCCGGCCACCAGCACCGCGGCGACCGCGCCGGCGGCGATCACCGGTCCCTTGCGGGAACGGCGCGGCGGCGGCCCGGGAGGCGGATACGGGCCGCCGCCGGGCGGGCCGGGGTATCCGCCGCCGGGCGGACCGGGAGGCGTACCGGGGGGCGGGGGCGGGAGGTGGCCGCCGGAACCGGGCGGCGGACCGTATCCGGGCGGACCGTATCCGGGCGGGCCGTATCCGGGCGGGCCGGGAACGCCGGGGGT
>NZ_JBJJBV010000074.1:0-28438 GCF_045446735.1 Nocardiopsis protaetiae | reverse complement strand
GCCCACCGGATGCCCCTGGGTGGCCGCCGCGTTCACGGGCGGGCGGGGATCGGCACCACGTGTGCCCACGCGGGCGGCCGCGGCGCCGCGGAGCCCGCCACCAGGCCGACGACCAGCGGCATCCGGGGCGGCGCCTGCGGCCACGGCGTGTCCCCGTCGGTGAGCACCAGCACCAGGTCCGGACACAGGCCGGCGGCCGCGGCGATCCCCTCGCGCAGGTCGGTTCCGCCCCCGCCGACCAGGCGCAGGTCCTGCGCCCGGCGCACCGTCTGCACGGGATGGGCGTGCCGGTCGCAGCAGATCACCCGCAGCCGCCGCCCGGCGCCGCCGGCCCGTTCCAGCACCCCCGCGACCTCGGCCACCAGCAGGCGCAGCACCCCGTCGTCGACGCTGCCGGAGGTGTCCACCACGACCGCCACCTCGGGGGCGGGCGCGGCCATCGCGGGCAGCAGCACCCGGCCGTGCGGTCCCGGCGGCCCCTGCCTGCGCGCGGGCCTGCGGTAGGTGAAGTCCACCCGCCCCGCGCCGCGGTACGCCCCGCGGCGCAGCACCGCCCCCAGCCGGGCCCGCCAGTCCACCGCGGGCCGCAGCCGCTCCCGCGCCCATCGCTCCCAGCCGCCGGGGACGTCCGAGCGCGCCGCGGCCCGCGCGGCGATGTCGCGGGCCAGCGCCGCCTCCAGCACCGCGCGCTCCACCTCGGACAGGGCGTCGCCCCCGGCGCGTTCGTAGGACCGGTCCAGGCCGTCGGCGGAGCGGCCGCAGTCCACCAGGTCGCCCACCGACCGGCCGCCGCGCGCCTGCGCCTCGTCCAGGACCTCGATCTCCGACAGGTATTCCTCGGCCAGCCGCCCCGGGGCCAGCCCCAGCGCCCGGGGCGAGACCACCCCGGCGGGGCACTCCAGCCCGGCCGCCTCCAGGTCGTCGTTGACCTCGGCGTCGGCCGCCCGGTTCCAGCGGCGGGCCGCCGGATCGCCGGGCCCGGCTGCTCCCTCCGGGGCGCGGTCGGCATGGCGGCGCACCAGGTGTCCCACCCCGTGCAGCAGCCACCACCCGAACTCCTCCACCGGCACGGCCAGCGCGGTGCCGGGGTCGATGTGCACCCGCCAGCCCGGGTCGGTCGGAAAGGCCCGGAAGTCCGGGTCGGGGACGGGCTCCCCGGTGTCCTCGTCCCGGCGCGGCTCCAGCACGACCGGCGTGAGCGAGAACAGGGCGTGCGCCAGGTAGGGCGCCCGCGCGGCCGCCCACAGGCGGGCCGCCGCGAACCGTTCCGCCGCGAGCCGTTCCACCGCCTGCGCCGCGTGGCCGTTCACGCCGCCTCCCCGGGCATCAGTCCGGCCGCGCGCAGCACCGGGGCCAGTTCCAGCAGCGCCGCGGGCGGGGTCGCCCCCGTCGGCCGGCGGGCCGCCAGGTCGCGCGCGGCCGCGGCCGCCACGTCGGGCACCGTCCGGGAGACGCGGGCGATCACCTCCCAGGCCCGCTCCCAGGCGGGGGCGCCGCCGTCGGCCGCCACGTGGGCGACCAGCGCGCCGAGCAGGGCGTGCAGCCGGTCGGCGCGGTCCGGCAGCGGCAGGCCGGGGTCGGCGAGCAGTTCCTCGGGGGCGGGCAGGTCCAGGGTGCGCAGCCACGACAGCGCCTCGAACCCGGCGGCCTCGCCCACCGCGCCCACCACCAGGGCGGCCACCGCCGCCTCCGCCTCCGGCGCGCCGGGGTTGGCCCGTCCGGCGGCCAGCGCCACCGCGGCCGCCTCCCAGCTGCGCGGGCTGGGCCAGCCCCGGCCGGCCCGGGCGGGGTCGTCGGGCACGGCGAGCACCAGTTCGGGGCGCACCCGCAGGAACGCCCCCACCGCGGAGCGGGCCGCCGCGACCTGCTCCGCGGTCGGGGCCACCGCGTCCCCGGCGCCGGAGGCGGGGAATCCGTGGGCGAACCCCTGAGCGATGTCGGCCGCCGACACCTCCCGGTCCAGGTGGACCAGGCGGTTGGCCAGCGGCGCCGACAGCTCCCAGCCGTCGGCGGCCAGCCCGGGCGGGTTGGCGGCGGCCACGATCCGCACCCCCTCGGGCAGCACGAGGTCGCCGACGGTGCGCTCCAGCAGGACGCGCAGCATCGCCGCCTGTACGGCGGGCGGGGCGGTGGTCAGCTCGTCCAGGAACAGCAGGCCCCGCCCGGCCGCGGCCAGCCGTTCGGCCCAGCGGGGCGGGGCGAACCGGGTGCCGCCCTCGTGCACGACGGGCAGGCCGGAGAAGTCCCCGGGTTCGCGGACGGACCCGACGACCACCTCCACGGGCAGGTCGAGCTCGCGCCCCAGGGCCAGGACGGACGCGGTCTTGCCGGTGCCGGGGGCGCCCCACAGCAGGACCGGTAGGTTCGCGCGCACGGCCAGGGCGAGCGCGGTGCGGATGCGGGCGGTGTCCTTCACAGGGTCCTCCTGGGCCGGTCGCGGGTGCGTCGGCGGGGCCGCGGAGGACCGCGCCGACACGAGTCAACCTAGGTTGACTCTCCGGGAAAGTCAACCATGGTTGACTCCCTGTCGGCTCCCCGCCGGTGGCCGCGCCCCCGCTCACGGCCCCGACGCCTGGATTGCGCGGTCTCCGAACCGGGGTAGCGTGGAGGGCGGAGGCGTCCCCTGCGACGGGGCCGGCGCCCCAGCCCGTGAGGAGACGTTCAGTGACACGCACCGGTGCCGGCGGGCCCCTGCTCAAGTGCTCGTTCTGCGGCAAGGACCAGAGTGAGGTCCGCAGGCTCATCGCGGGACCCGGACACATCTGCATCTGCGATGAGTGCGTCGGTCTGTGCAACGAGATCATGGAGGAAGAGGACGCGGTCCTCCCCACCGAGCTCTCCTGGGATGCGTTGCCCAAGCCGCGGGAGATCTATGAGTTCCTGGACTCGTATGTGATCGGGCAGGAGCAGGCGAAGAAGGCGTTGTCGGTGGCGGTCTACAACCACTACAAGCGGGTGCGCTCGGAGGGGGAGCGCCCGGGTGGTGAGGATGTGGAGATCGCGAAGTCGAACATCCTGCTGCTGGGTCCGACGGGGTCGGGCAAGACGCTTCTTGCGCAGACGTTGGCGCGGATTTTGAACGTGCCCTTCGCGATCGCGGATGCGACGGCGCTGACCGAGGCGGGGTATGTCGGTGAGGATGTGGAGAACATCCTGTTGAAGTTGATCCAGGCGGCCGATTACGACGTGAAGAAGGCCGAGACGGGGATCATCTACATCGACGAGGTGGACAAGGTCGCCCGGAAGAGTGAGAACCCCTCGATCACGCGGGATGTGTCGGGTGAGGGGGTGCAGCAGGCGTTGTTGAAGATCTTGGAGGGGACGACGGCGAGTGTGCCTCCTCAGGGGGGGCGTAAGCATCCGCATCAGGAGTTCATCCAGATCGATACGACGAATGTGTTGTTCATCTGTGGTGGGGCGTTTGCGGGGTTGGACAAGATCATCGAGTCGCGGACGGGGCGGCAGGGGATGGGGTTCAACGCGGTGCTGCGGTCGAAGGAGGATCTGGCGGGTGGGGGTTTCGGTGAGGTGATGCCGGAGGATCTGTTGAAGTTCGGGATGATCCCGGAGTTCATCGGGCGGTTGCCGGTGATCACGAGTGTGCATGATCTGGATCGGGAGGCTTTGATCCGGATTTTGACGGAGCCGCGTAATGCGTTGGTGAAGCAGTATCAGCGGTTGTTCGAGTTGGACGGTGTGGGGTTGGAGTTCACGCCGGACGCGTTGGAGGCGATCGCGGAGCAGGGGATCATTCGGGGGACGGGTGCGCGGGGGTTGCGGGCGATCATCGAGGAGGTGTTGTTGTCGGTGATGTACGAGGTGCCGTCGCGTGAGGATGTGGGTCGGGTGATCATTTCGCGGGAGACGGTGATCGACAATGTGAATCCGACGATCGTGCCGCGGGCTCAGGTGGAGCCGACCCGCCGCAAGAAGTCCGCCTGACACCTCGCCGCGTTCTCCCGGACCCGGGACACGCGGCCCCGCCACCACCCCTTTCGCCGCGTTTGTGGTGTGAGATGGCGCCAGGGGGTGGTGTTCCATGACGCCGACGGACGAGCAGGGCGAGTACCTGTTCGACGAGCTGGTCCGGTCCGTGCACGACCGGGCGCCGCTGGAGGTCCTGGAGGCGGTCGAGTCCTACGCCGCCGCCATCGGCCTGAGCCGGATCACCGTCTACCTGGTCGACATCCAGCAGCGCCTGCTGGTCCCGCTCACCGAGGGCGAACCCCAGCCGGTGGACGGCACCGCCGCGGGCGGCGCCTACCGCTCCGAGAGCCTGCGCCTGGCCGAGGGCGACGGCGGACTCGAACTGTGGCTGCCGTTGCGCGACGGCGTCGACCGCATGGGCGTCCTGCACGTGTGCGCCCCCCTCCTGGACGAGCCCACCCTGCGCCGCTGCCAGACCCTCGCCTCCCTGCTGGGCCTGGTCATCACGTCCAAACGCGCCTACAGCGACACCTACGCCCGCCACACCCGCACCCGCCCGGTGCACCTGCGCACCGAGATGCTGCGCGCCTTCCTGCCGCCCCGCACCCTGGGCACCGCCCGCGGCATCTCCACCGCCGTCCTGGAACCCGCCTACGAGCTGGGCGGCGACGCCTTCGACCACTCCGTCACCAAGGACGTCCTGCACGTGGCCATCCTCGACGCGATGGGCCACGACCTCGCCTCCGGCCTGACCGCGTCCGTGGCCATGGCCGGCGCCCGCAGCGCCCGCCGCAACGGGGCGGGGCTGCGCGCCCTCACCGGCGAGGTGGAGGAGGCGCTCACCACCTGGCTGCCCGAACGCTTCTGCACCGGGGTCTTCGCCACCCTGAACCTGAGCAGCGGCCTGTTCTCCTGGGTCAACTGCGCCCACCCCGCCCCGCTGCTCATCCGCAAGGGGCGGCTGTCCCCGGGCGCCCTGGAACGCGAATCCGAACTCCCCCTGGGGCTGGCCGGGGTCGGCGCGGGCGCCGACGCGCGCACCGTCCACGAGGTCCGGCTCGACCCGGGCGACCAGATCCTGCTCTACACCGACGGGGTGACCGAGGCCCACGACGGGCAGGGGCACATGTTCGGCCTGGAGCGGTTCGCCGACTTCATCATCCGCGCCACCTCCGCCGAGGAGCCCGCCCCCGAGACACTGCGGCGGCTCATCCACTCCATCCACGACCACCAGCGCGGCAGCTTCACCGACGACGCCACCATCATGCTGGTGGAGTGGACGCCCGAAGGGCCCGACGTGTGCCGGACCCCCAAGGGGTGAGCCGCCCGCTCACCGCAGGCTCACCACAGGGCCAGGACCCGGCTGGGCCCGCCGGAGGCGTCCGCACCCGGCAGCACGCCGACGGTGAGCAGGGCGCCTACGGGCGGCAGCCGGTCCAGGCCCCGCAGAGCCTCCAGGCCCCACCGGTCGGCCCGGCCCACCACCTCGTGGGCCTCGAACGCCGTGGACACGGCCGGGTCGGTGCTCAGCGTGTCCACCCCGGTGCCGACGATCCCCCGCCGGGAGATGAGGAACTCGCACGCCTCGGCCGAGAACCCGGGGAAGTGCCACGACCCGTCCCCGGCCACGCCGCGCACCGCCGCGTCGCCCCGCTCCCAGCGGGCGCTCCACCCCGAGTGCATGAGCACCGCGGCACCGCGCGGGATCTCCCCGTGCAAGCGCTCGAACGCCAGCACGTCGTCGACGGTCACGGCGGTGTCGGGGTCCCGCGCGGCCCGGGCGGAGATGTCGATCACCACGGCGGGCGCCACCAGCTCCTCGGGGCGGATGTCGGGCACCATGCGGCCCCCACCGATCACGTGGCCGGGCGCGTCCAGGTGGGTTCCGGTGTGTTCGCTCAGCGTCCAGCGCTGCACGTAGAACCCGAACCCGCCGTCGGGGACGGGCCCGGAGGTCGTCTCCCGCCGCGGCTTCTCGTCGTCCCACCCGGGCAGGTCCGGCGTGATCACGTGGCTCAGGTCGGCGACGTTCCGGTACCCCGGAGGCCACGGGGAGCGCTCCGCGGTGGGCCGTCCGCTCCCGGCCTCGGCCGTCCCGGCCGTTCCGGCCGCCTCGGCCTCCCGGGCCTCTCCGGCGGTCCGGGCCCGGACGGTCTCACCCGTTCCGTGCAGACACATGCGCCACCCCTCGCTCCCTCGCGGTACGCCCGGATCGCGGGCGCTGCCACCCTACCGGCGCCGGCGCGCCCTCACCCGGCCCCGCCGGCCGCGGGCAGGTCCCGCACCGGCCGCAGCACCAGCAGGGCCAGGCCCACCGCGACGGTGGCGGCGCCGCCGCCCACCAGCACCGCGTTCGGCCCCAGCAGGGCGGCGGCCGGACCGGCCAGCGCCTGCCCGACCGGCATCATCGCCAGGGACCCCGCCACCTCGTAGGCGTGGATACGGCCCAGCACCGGCCCGGGCACCCGGGTCTGCACACTGGTCATCCACATCACGCCCCAGAACCCCATGGCGGCGCCGCTCAGCGCCGCCCCCGCCGCCATCGCGGGCACCGGCAGGCCCAGGCCCACGGCGACGGAGAACGCCCCCGCACCGAAGAGCGCGTACGTGCCCGCCCGCAGCGGGAACCGGGGGCGGATCCGCAGGGCCGCCACCCCGCCCAGCGCGGTGCCGCCGCCCAAAGCCGCGCTGACCAGGCCGTAGGCCCCGGCTCCGTGCGCCGGGACGATCTCCCCGGCGGTCAGCGGGACCTGCGGGCCCCACATCACCACCATGAGCACCATCCACAGCAGGATCACCGACCACATCCAGGTCCGGGAACGGAACTCGCGCCACCCCTCGGCCAGGTCCGCCAGGTACCCGGGGCGGCGGCCGGTCCGCTCCGGGACCTCGCCCGGAAGCCGGATCAGCGCCAGCAACAGCGCCCCCGCGGCGTAGGTGCCCGCGTGCACCGCGAACACCCCGGCCGCGGACACCAGCGCCACCAGCAGCCCCGCCACCGCGGGCCCCACCAGCATCGCCAGCGCCTCGGCGGTGCGCAGCACCCCGTTCGCGCCCTGCACGTCCCGGGCCACCCGGGGCACCACCGAGGCGACCCCGGGCTGGAACGCCCCGGCGGCGATCCCGTTGACGGCGCCGATCACACAGATCTGCCACAGCACCACGTGCCCGGTCAGGAACAGCACCGCCGCCGCGCCCTGGGTGAACACCCGGGCCAGGTCCGCCAGCACCATCAGGCGGCGCGCGCCCCACCGGTCCGACAGCACCCCGCCGAAGACGACGAAGCCCACGAAACACGCCGAGAACGACGCCATCGCCGCCCCGATGCCCCCGGCGCCGTGCCCGTGGGCGAGCAGCCCGGCGGCCAACGCGACCGGCAGCATGCCGTCACCGGTCTTGGCCACCGCCCGCGCAGCGAAGAACAGCGCGAAGTCCCGTGACCACAGCCGCCGCCCGTCGCCGCGGCGACGGGCGGACGTAGCGCGCCCCATGTTCCGGTGCCTCCCGCCGTGAACGATGCCGGTCACCCTACCGGTCTAGACCGCGGGTGCGAGCGCGGGGGCCGGACCCGCGGGACGCCGGGGGTTCGACCGGGCGCGCGGCGGGGGAGGAAGCAGGGGCGAAGACCCCTGCGAGCCCTTCCGGAGAACCCGATGCCCCAGACCCCCGGCGACCCCTGGTGGAAGTCCTCGGTCGTCTACCAGATCTACCCGAGCAGTTTCCAGGACGGGGACGGCGACGGCGTGGGCGACCTGCCCGGCGTCATCGACCGGCTCGACCACCTGCACACCCTCGGGGTGGACGTGGTGTGGCTGTCGCCGGTGTACCCCTCGCCCTGGGACGACAACGGCTACGACATCAGCGACTACCTCGGCATCCACCCCCGGTTCGGGACCCTGGCCGACTGGGACCGGCTGCGTGACGGCCTGCACGAGCGCGGCATGCGGCTCATCATGGACCTGGTCGTCAACCACACCAGCGACGAGCACCCCTGGTTCGCCGACTCCCGGGCCTCCCGGGACTCCGCCCACCGCGACTTCTACTTCTGGCGCCCGGGCCGGGAGGGCGGCCCGCCCAACAACTGGGGCTCGGTGTTCTCCGGCCCCGCCTGGACCCGCGACGACGCCACCGGCGAGTACTACCTGCACCTGTTCACCCGCCGCCAGCCCGACCTGAACTGGGAGAACCCCCGGGTCCGGGCACGGGTGCACGACATCGCCCGCTGGTGGCTGGACCGGGGCGCCGACGGGTTCCGGATGGACGTCATCAACTTCGTGTCCAAGGTCCCGGAGCTGCCCGACGGCCCGGTGCTGTCCGAAGGCGGGTACGGCCTGTTCGCGGAGTACTCCATCAACGGGCCCCGGCTGCACGAGTTCCTCGGCGAGCTGCGCGACGCCGCGTTCGCCGGGCGGGACGTGCTCACGGTGGGGGAGATGCCGGGGGTGAACGTGGAGCAGGCCGCCGCGCACACCGACCCGGTGAACGGCGAGGTGTCCATGGTGTTCCAGTTCGAGCACGTCGACCTCGACCACGGTCCCGGCGGCAAGTTCGACCAGGTGCCGCTGGACCTGCGCCGCCTCAAGGAGTCCCTGGGCCGCTGGCAGCTCGGTCTGGCCGACCGGGGGTGGAACAGCCTGTACTGGAACAACCACGACCAGCCCCGGGCGGTGTCCCGGTTCGGCGACGACGGGAAGTACCGGGTGGCCTCGGCCAAGACCCTGGCCACCACGCTGCACATGATGAAGGGAACCCCGTACGTCTACCAGGGCGAGGAACTGGGGATGACCAACGCCGGCTTCTCCGACATCGCCGAGTACCGCGACGTGGAGACCCTCAACCACCACCGCCACGCGCTGGCCGCCGGGGCCGACGAGGAGTCGGTGATGGCGGGGATCGCCCGGATGAGCCGGGACAACGCGCGGACCCCGATGCAGTGGGACGCCTCGCCGAACGCCGGGTTCACCACCGGCACCCCGTGGCTGGCGGTCAACCCGAACCACACCGAGATCAACGCCGAGGCGGCGCTGGCCGACCCCGACTCGGTGTTCCACCACTACCGGCGGCTCATCGCGCTGCGCAAGGAGCTCCCGGTGGTCGTGCACGGCGTCTACGCCCCGCTGCTGCCCGACCACCCGGCCCTGTTCGCCTACACCCGGACGCTGGACGGCGCGGTGCTGACGGTGCTCGCCAACTGGAGCGCGGACACGGTGGCGGTGGACGCGGACCCCGCCGTCGCCGGGCCCGGGCCGGAGCTCCTGCTGGGCACCCACACGGTGCCGGAAGGGGCGCCGGAGGGGGTGTTCGCACCGCTGCGTCCCTGGGAGTCGCGTGTGCTGCTGTCCCGCTGAGCCCGGCGGGGTGCGCCGGTGACCTGCGGGAGCCGCTTCCGGAGGCGGTTTCAACTTTTTTGAAATGTGGGCGAAGTGAGGTTAGACTAACCTTCGTTTGCCGGGGTCATCCCGCTTCGTCCCTTCGCGCCTCCCCCGGGTCTCCCGACCCGTGCGCAGCGGCCGCCCGCCCGCGGCACGGCCGCTCCCCACCGAGAAAGCACCTGTGCACATGGACTCCACCCTGCGCCGCGCCGGCGGCATCGGAATCGCGGCCCTGCTGACCCTGGGTCTGGCCGCCTGCGGGAACCCCGCCGAGGAGGAGACCCCCGCGGCGGGCCCGGCCGACGGGACCTTCCCCGTCAGCATCGAGAGCGCCCTGGGCACCGCCGAGATCCCCGCCCAGCCCGAGCGGATCGTCACCCTGGGCCAGGGCTCCTCCGAGACCGCCATCGCCTTGGGCACCGTCCCCGTCGGCGTCGAGAGCTACGAGTGGGGCAGCGACGAGACCGGCTACCTCCCCTGGGTCCACGAGGCCGTCACCGAGGCCGGGGCCGAACTGCCCGTCCAGTTCGCCGGCGCCGACGACATCGACTTCGAGGCCATCATCGAGCTGGACCCCGACGTCATCCTCGCCCCCTGGTCCGGCGTCACCCAGGAGCAGTACGACGTCCTCACCGACATCGCCCCCACGGTCGCCTACCCCGACCTGCCCTGGAGCACCGACTGGGACCAGCAGATCGAGATCATCGGGCAGGCCCTGGGCAAGCCCGACGAGGCACGGGAACTCATCGACGGCATCGAGGCGCAGTTCGCGGAGGCCGCCGCCGCCCACCCCGAGTTCGCGGACCTGACCTTCTCCTACGTCTACAACACCGGCCCCGGCACCCTCGGCGTCTTCCTGCCCGACGAGCAGCGCGTCGCCATGGTCCGCGGCCTGGGCCTGCAGGTCGACCCGGTCGTCGAGACCTTCCCCGAGACCGAGGGCACCGACTCCGCCGTCATCGGCCTGGAGAACGCCGACAAGCTCGCCGACAGCGACCTGGTCTTCACCTTCTACAGCAGCCCCGAGAACCGCGAGGAGATCGAGGCCCAGGACCTCTACCAGGCCATCCCCGCCGTCGAACGCGGCTCCATCGTCGCCCCCGAGGACCAGCCCTTCGTCACCGGCTCCTCCATCATCAACCCGCTCACCGTCCCCTGGGCGCTGGAGCGCTACGTGCCCCTCATCGAAGAGGCCGCCGCGAACCTCGACGACTGACCCGCACCGGTAAGGCGATTGTGAGAACACGCACGACGCCGCCCCGGACCGGCCCCGCCCGCACCGTGCTCATGCTCGGTGCGGGCGCCGCCGCGCTGACCGGGGCGATCCTGCTCAGCCTCGTCGCGGGCGGCAAACCCACCCCGGTCCCCGAGGTGTGGCGGGTGCTCACCGGCGGGGCCGACCCCTACATCACCACCGTGGTGCACAGCCGCGTCCCCCGCACCGTCCTGGGCGTCCTGGTCGGCGCCGCCCTGGCCCTGGCCGGCACCCTCATGCAGGGCGTCACCCGCAACCCCCTGGCCGACCCCGGGCTCCTCGGCGTCAACGCCGGGGCGGCCGCCGCCGTGGTCACCGCCACCGCCCTGTTCGGACCCACCTCCGTCACCGCGACCGTGTGGTGGGCGCTGCCCGGCGCCCTGGTGGCCGGGCTTGCCGCCTACGCCGTCGGCAGCCGCGGCGGCGACGCCGGCCTGGTCCGCCTGGTCCTGGCCGGGGCGGTGGTCTCCGCCGTGCTCATGGCCTACGTCCAGGCGATCGCGCTGAGCATGCCCGACACCTTCGACAGCTACCGCTACTGGGTGGTGGGCTCCCTGGCCGGGCGCGGGTTCGATGTCATCACCGCGGTGCTGCCCGTCATCGGCGCCGGGGCGCTGCTCGCCGTGCTCACCATGGGCGGCCTCAACGCCCTGGCCCTGGGGGAGGAGGCGGCCACCGCCACCGGCGCCAACACCGCCTGGACCCGCTCGGCCGGACTGGTGGCGGGCGTGCTGCTCGCCGCCGGGGCCACCGCGGCGGCCGGGCCCATCGCGTTCGTCGGCCTGGCCGTCCCGCACGTGGTACGGGCCCTGGTCGGCGTCGACTTCCGCCTTCAGGTGCCCTTCGCGCTGCTGGTCGGCCCCGTCCTGCTGCTGCTCGCCGACGTGGCCGGCCGCACCGTCGTGCGGCCGATCGAGCTCATGGTCGGCGTGGTCACCGCGTTCGTCGGCGCGCCCGTGCTGCTGTACGCGGTCCGGAAGATGCGGACGACCTCATGAACCGAACCCTCACCGGGCCCGTCCCGCAGGCCCCGGCCCCCACCCGCCGCGACCCCGTGCTGCGGCTGGGCCGGGCCGTGGCGCTGCCCGTCCACCCGCGCTCCCTGCTGTGGGGGGCGCTGCTGCTGCTCGCGGTGCTCGCCGTCGCCGCCGCCACGCTCTCCCTGGGGCGGCTCGGCATCCCGCTGCCCCGGATCCCCGCCGTGGTCACCGGCGGGGGAGAGGGCACCGAGACGTTCGTGTTCGAGCGCCTGCGCGGACCCCGGCTGGCCGTCGCCCTGGGCGTCGGCGCCGCCCTGGGCCTGTCCGGGGCGCTCTTCCAGTCGGTCACCCGCAACCCGCTGGGCAGCCCCGACGTCATCGGGCTCGGCGCGGGCGCCGGGGCCGGGGCGGCCTGCGCCGCCCTGCTGCTGCCCGGTGCCGTCCCCGTCCCGGTGGGCGCGCTGGCCGGCGCGGTCCTGGCCATGGCCGCCGTGGCGGCCGCCACCGGCACCGGGCTGCGCCACCCCGGGCGGCTCATCGTCGCCGGGATCGGCGTGGCCGCCATGGCCCAGGCCTTCACCCACTTCGTGGTGTCGGTCATGGCCCGCGACCAGGCGAGCGTGCTGTCGGCCTACGTCAACGGCAGCCTGGGCGCCCGCGACTGGGGCCACGCCGCCACCATCTGGGGCGCGGTCCTGCTCGCGGTGCCGCTGCTGGCGTACCTGGCCGGGCCGGTGGCCGTCAACGAGATGGGCGACGAGCTCTCCGACGCCCTGGGCGCCTCCGCCGCGCGCACCCGCACCCTGGCCATCGGCCTGTCCGTGGTGCTGTCGGCGGCCGCCGTGTCCGTGGCCGGGCCGATCGCTTTCGTGGCGCTGACCGCCCCGCAGATCGCCCGCCGCCTCACCGGGGCGACCGGGCCCCACCTGGCCCTGTCCGCGACCACCGGCGCACTCCTGCTGACCGCCGCGGACCTGGGCGTCCAGCAGTCGCCCATCGGCGACGGCCTGCCCGTCGGCCTGTTCACCATGGCCCTGGGCGGCGTCTACCTGGGCCACCTGCTCATCCGCGAATGGCGAAAGGGAGTCCTATGAGCCCGGTACTGTCCGCGGAGGGCCTCACCCTGGGGTACGGGGCCGAGCCGGTCGTGCGCGACCTGGACCTGAGCATCGCCGACGGCGAGTTCACCGTGATCGTCGGCCCCAACGGGTGCGGCAAGTCCACCCTGCTCAAGGCCCTGGGGCGGATCAACAAGCCGCTCTCGGGCCGGGTGCTGCTGCACGGCACCGACATCCGCGCCCAGCGCGCCAAGGCGGTGGCCCGCCGGATGGCGATGCTGCCGCAGAGCCCCACCGCCCCCGAGGGCATCACGGTGCGCGGGCTGGCCGCGCGCGGCCGCTTCCCGCACCACACGCTGCTGCGCCAGTGGAGCCCGGCCGACGACGAGGCCGTCGACCGCGCCCTGGGGCTGACCGGGCTCACCGACCTGGCCGACACCCGGGTGGGGTCGCTGTCGGGCGGCCAGCGCCAGCGGGCGTGGGTGGCGATGGTCCTGGCCCAGGACACCGGGGTGCTGCTGCTCGACGAGCCGACCACCTACCTGGACATCGCCCACCAGTACGACCTGCTGGAGCTGTTCGCCGACCTGCACCGCCACGGCCGCACCGTCGTCGCGGTGCTGCACGACCTGGCCCAGGCGGCACGATTCGCCACCCGCCTGGTTCTCATGGACCGGGGCGCCGTGGTCGCCGACGGCGCCCCCGACGAGGTCATCACGGCCGACCGCGTGCAGCAGGTGTTCGGACTGCCCTGCGACGTCGTCCCCGACCCGCGCACCCGCACCCCCCTCGTCATCCCCCACGAACGCACCTGACCGCCCCCACCCGGACACCGAGCCCACTCCGACCCCGCCCCATCCGGATGCCGCCTTCACGGGGATACCCGCGCCATCCGGATGGCGGCACCACGGGGATACCCGCGCCATCCGGATGGCGGCACCACCTGAGCGCCCGGCCCCAGGTTGATCGGAGGCGGGCCGCCGTCGGCATCGTCCGCCGGATGCCGTGGCTGTCCGGACGGAGGCGCCACCCGGACGCCCGGCCGTACGCCCGCCGGAAGCGGGCCGTCGGCGATGCCGCCTGGATGTCGTGCCCATTCGGGTGTCGGCGTCATCCGGTTGTCCGGCCGGGCCTTGAGCGGTGCCGCCCCCGGCGGCACTTCTTCGGCCGGGGCCCACCGGACGCGGGGGGCCCGGCGGCGGCGTCGGTCGGATGCCGCACCCATTCGGATGGCATCGGCATTCGGACCGGACGCCCGCTTGTGAGCGGTGCCTGCTCGGCGGCACACCCGCGGCCATGGGTCCACCGGAAGCGGAGGCGTCGGTGGCCGCACTGCCTGGATGCCGCGCTCATCCGGGTGGCGTCGTCATTCGAATGTTCGGGGTATCCGAATGCTCGCGGTATGTGGATGGGGCGGGTATCCGGGTGTGGGGAGCATGCGAGAGGCGGGGGCATCCGCCTACTCCTGGCGGGCGGCCTTGAACTCCTCCCACTGGGCGAGGAGCGCGTCGTGGTGGTCGTCCAGCCAGGTCATGTAGTCGTGCATGTTGCGCAGCCGGGTGCGGGCGTGGGGCTTGAGCCCCGGCAGGCGGTCCAGGGCGTCGGCCGCCAGCGCCTTCTGCCGCTGGAGGTAGGTGCGTTCGTTGCGCAGGAACCCGCCCCAGACGTCCTCGTCCACGGTCACGCGCCGGGTGCGCTCGCCGGGGGTCTCGACCAGGTCCACGAACCCGGCCTTGCGCAGCCGGCGCACCGCCTCCGACACCGAGCCGCGGCTCACCCCGGCCCCCTCGGCGATCTGCTCGGCGCTGACCGCCTCGTCGTCGGCCACCAGCAGGTAGCCCAGGATGCGCCCCTCGGAGCGCGGCCCGCCCTGGGCGTGCCAGTGCTCCGCGAAGCGTTGGATGAAATCGTCCCGGAACCCCTGTTCCGCCCGGTTCTCCCGCTCTTCCGACATGGCCACGACCTTATCGGTCATCGGCGGGCTCTCGGCCGGGGCCTCGGCCCGGCCCGCGGTCCGCGCGCAGCGACTCCAGCATGGGCTCCAGCGACGCCCACACGGCGTCCAGGTCGCCCGTGCCCGGGCGGTCGGCCAGCCACAGCGCGGCCTCGTTCATCGCCCCGGAGAGCAGGTGCGCCGCGGGTTCGACCGGCCGGGGCGGCAGGACGCCCGACGCCACCAGGTCGGCCAACGCCTCGGTGAGGTGGCGGGCGGAGTTCGCCTCGTCCATCTCCCGCCAGGCGCTCCAGCCCAGTACGGCCGGGCCGTCGACCAGCATGATCCGGCGGACGCCGGGGGCGGTCGCGGCGGTGAGGAAGGCCCGGCAGCCGGCGGTGAGCCGGTCCCACGGGTCGGGCTCGGCGTCGGCGGTGGCCGCGACGGCGGCGGCCACCTCCTCCTGGACCTCGTCCAGGACGGCCCGGAACAGCGCGGGCTTGCCGTCGAAGTGGTGGTAGAGCGCGCCCTTGGTCACCTCGGCCGCGGCGACGATCCCGCTGAGGCTCACGTCCGCGTAGCCGTGTTCGGCGAACAGGCGGCGGCCCTCGCGCAGCAGGGTGCGGCGGGTCTGTTCGCGCTGCCGGGCACGGACCCCGGTGGCCTCGGGCATGAAGTGTCCTCCGATCGTTGACATACCGACGGTACGCGAATAGTCTAGTTCGCATACCGATGGTATGTGAAAGGAAGAGTCATGAAGCTGAGCTCCTTCTATCCGGTCCTGGGCACCACCCGCCTCCCCGAGTCCCGCGACTTCTACGTCACCTGGTTCGGCTTCGAGGAGACCTTCGCCGCCGACTGGTACGTCAGCCTGCGCCGCCCCGGCCCGCCCGACGTCGAGCTGGCCCTGCTGGACCCCACCCACCCCACCGTCCCCGAGGGCTTCCGCGAGCCCGCCCGCGGGATCCTGCTGAACTTCGAGGTGGCCGACGTCGACGCCGAGTGGGAGCGCCTGGTGGTGCGCGGCGGCCTGCGCCCCGAGCTGGAGATCCGCACCGAGGAGTTCGGCCAGCGGCACTTCATCGTGGCCGACCCCAACGGGATCCTCCTGGACGTCATCACCGAGATCCCGCCCGGCGAGGAGTACACCGCGAACTTCCTGGACCGCTGACTTGCCGGGCCACTGGCTTTCTGGACCGCCGGGCCCGCAGCCCCGCCTACCCTGGTGTCACCCCACCCCCGTCACACCCCGCGGAGGCGACACCATGGCCCTGACCCTGGAGCAGGCCTCGGAGCTGGCCGCCCGGGCGCACGCCGGGCAGGTCGACAAGGTCGGCCGCCCCTATGTGGAGCACGTCCACGCGGTCCGCGACCTGCTGGCCGTCCACGGCGAGTCCGCCCAGGTGGCCGGGGTCCTGCACGACGTGCTGGAGGACACCGACCTCACCGCCGACGACCTGCGCGCCCACGGCTGCCCCGAGGAGGTCGTGCGCGCCGTGGTGGCGGTCAGCCGCCGCCCCGGCGAGACCTACGACGCGCTCATCGCCCGCGCGGCCGCCGACCCGCTGGGCCGCCTGGTCAAGCTGGCCGACAACGCGCACAACTCCGACGAGGCCCGGCTGGCCGCCCTGCCCGCCGAGCAGGCGGAGCGGCTGCGCGCCAAGTACGCGCGGGCCCGCGCCGTCCTGGAGGGCGCCGAGAGCCGGGCGACGCTGATCGTCCTCCGCACACCGCGCCTGGAGGAGTGCCGCGCCTTCTACCAGGCCCTGGGCCTGCGGTTCGTGCGCGAGCGCCACGGCTCGGGCCCCGAGCACCACGCGGCCACCCTGGCCGGCGGCCTGGTGCTGGAGCTGTACCCGGCCACGGACGAGCGCACCACCGGAGCCCTGCGCCTGGGGTTCGCGGTCCCGGCGCACCGCACCGACCCGGCCCTGGAG
Source organism: Nocardiopsis protaetiae (assembly GCF_045446735.1). NCBI lineage: Bacteria > Bacillati > Actinomycetota > Actinomycetes > Streptosporangiales > Nocardiopsidaceae > Nocardiopsis > Nocardiopsis protaetiae. Next base: position 11,976 of record NZ_JBJJBV010000074.1, on the reverse strand, counting down.
CCGGGCCGGCACACGTTCACCGACCCCGACGGGCGCCCGGTCGACGTGCGCGTGGAGTGATCGGTGCGACCTTCGGTGCACGTGCACTGATACCAGCCGGTCGGTATGCTGGACCGGACGTACGAACAGGTGTGCCGCCGGGGGCGGCGGCGACGAGATGGGGCGGGGCATGGCGATGGCACGGCGCACGGCCGAGGCGGGGACCGGACGCGGATCGGTGCCCGAGCGCCTGTTGGACGCCGCGACCCGCCTGTTCGCCGAACGCGGCTACGAGGGCACCTCCGTCCAGGAGATCGTGGTCGCCGCCGGGGTCACCAAGGGCGCCATGTACCACTACTTCGGCTCCAAGGACGACCTGCTGTACGAGGTCTACGCCCGGGTGCTGCGCATGCAGACCGAGCACCTGGTGCGCATCTCCCAGCTCGACACCCCGGTCGTCGAACGCGTGCACGCGGCCGCCGCCGACGTCATCGTCACCAGCGTCGCCAACCTCGACGACACCGTCATCTTCTTCCGCTCCATGCACCAGCTCAGCGAGGAGAAGCAGCGCGAGGTGCGCAGCGAGCGCCGCCGCTACCACGAGATCTTCCGCGACATGGTCCAGGAGGGCCAGGACGCGGGCGTCTTCCGCGCCGACGTCTCCGCCGACCTGGTGGTCAACTACTTCTTCGGCTCGGTCCACCACCTGAGCACCTGGTACCACCCGGGCGGCCCGCTCACCGGCCAGGACGTGGGCCGCCACTTCGCCGACCTGCTCGTCGCGGGGCTGCGCCCGGAGAAGAGCCCCGGGAGGTAGCCCGAACAGCGGCCCGGAGGAACAGCCCGGAGCAGCGACCCGCACGCATGAAAGGGGGCCGGGGGAGTACCCCCGGCCCCCTTCCCACGCTCCCGCCGTCAGACGTACTTGCGCAGCTCCGCACGGCCCAGCGAACGCAGGTGCACCTCGTCCGGCCCGTCGGCCAGCCGCAGCGAGCGCGCCCCCGCCAGCCACCCCGCCAGCGGCAGGTCCTGGCTGACCCCGGCGGCGCCGTGCGCCTGGATCGCCCGGTCCAGGATCCGCTCCACCGTGCGCGGGGTGGCGATCTTGATCGCCTGGATCTCGGTGTGCGCGCCCCTGTTGCCCACCGTGTCCATCAGCCACGCGGTCTTGAGCACCAGCAGCCGCAGCTGCTCGATCTCCACCCGGGACTCGGCGATCCACTCGCGCACCACGCCCTGGGCGGCCAGCGGGCGCCCGAACGCGGTGCGCTCCAGCACCCGGCGGCAGGTCAGCTCCAGGGCCCGCTCGGCCATGCCGATCAGCCGCATGCAGTGGTGGATGCGGCCCGGCCCCAGCCGGGCCTGGGCGATCGCGAACCCCTCGCCCTCACCCCCGACGAGGTTCTCCGCGGGCACCCGCACGTCCTCGAACACCACCTCGGCGTGGCCGCCGTGGTCGCCGTCGGCGTAGCCGTACACCGTCATCCCGCGCACGACCGTCAGCCCGGGGGTGTCGCGGGGGACCAGGACCATGCTCTGCTGGCGGTGCCGGTCGGCGTCCGGGTCGGTCTTGCCCATGACGATGAAGACCGCGCACTCGGGGTTGAGCGCGCCGGTGATGAACCACTTGCGCCCGTTGATCACGTACTCGTCGCCGTCGCGGGTGATGCTCGTGCCGATGTTGGTGGCGTCGGAGGAGGCCACCGCGGGCTCGGTCATCGCGAACGCCGAGCGGATCTCGGCGTTGAGCAGCGGGTCCAGCCACCGCTTCTTCTGCTCGGGGGTGCCGAACATCGTCAGCACCTCCATGTTCCCGGTGTCGGGGGCGGCGCAGTTGAGCGCGATCGGGCCCAGCCGGGGGCTGCGCCCGGTGATCTCGGCCAGCGGCGCGTAGGCGAGGTTGCTCAGCCCGCCGTGTTCGGGGTGCCCGGCCAGGAAGAGGTTCCACAGGCCGCGCTCGCGCGCCCTCTCCTGGAGTTCTCGCACCACCGGCGCGGTGGTCCAGGGGTTCTCTCGCCCGGCCAGCTGCTCTTCGAGCACGGCCTCGGCCGGGTACACGTGCTCGTCCATGAAGGCGAGCAGCCGCTCGCGCAGCTCCTCGGTGTCCTTGTCGAAGGCGAAGTCCATCGGTCAGTCCTCCTTGAGCATGGAGTGGGCGCCGGCCACCAGGGGGGCGACCACCTCGCCGATACGGTCGAAGCCGGCGCCCACGGTCAGTCCCTGCGTGTGGCGGAAGTGGATGCCCTCGGCGATCACCGCGAGCTTGAAGCAGCCGAAGGCCACGTACCAGCCCAGCCGGGACACGTCCCGCCCGGTGGAGCGGGCGTACAGCGCCACCAGGTCCTCGGAGGAGGGGTAGCCCTCCGCGGCGGTGGCGGCCGGCGCCCCGACGTCGACGGGGCGGTTCTGGTAGACGAGCATCAGGCCCAGGTCCACCAGCGGGTCGCCCAGGGTGGCCATCTCCCAGTCCAGCACGGCGGAGATGTCGCCCTTGTCGGTGACCAGCACGTTGTCGAGCCGGTAGTCGCCGTGCACGATCGCGGGGGCCGACTGCTCGGGCAGCGTCCGGGCCAGCTTCTCGTGCAGCTCGTCGATACCGGGGATGTCGCGGCTGCGGGAGGCGTCCAACTGCTTGCGCCAGCGCCGCACCTGCCGTTCCAGGAACCCCTCGGGGCGTCCGAAGTCGCCCAGGCCGACCGCGGCGGGGTCCACCGCGTGCAGGTCGCCCAGCGTGGTGATGAGGGCCTCGCCGACCGCGCGGGTCCCCTCGGCGCCCAGCGGGGCGATCTGGTCGCGGGTGCGCATCGGGGTCCCCTCCACGTACTCCATGACGTAGAACGGGGCGCCCAGCACCTCGGTGTCCTCGCACAGCAGGTGCGTGCGCGGCACCGGGACGGCGGTGTCGCGCAGCGCCGTCATCACCCGGTACTCGCGGGCCATGTCGTGCGCGGTGGCGAGCACGTGGCCCAGCGGCGGGCGGCGCACCACCCAGGAGCCGGTGCCGTCGGTGACCAGGTAGGTGAGGTTGGACTTGCCGCCCGTGATCACCTGCCCGGTCAGCGGCCCGCCGACCAGCCCGGGCGCGGCCAGGTCCAGGTGCGCGCGCAGCCGTTCCGGGTCCAGCCCGGGCAGTTCCTCACTCATGCGTTCCCTCGTTGTCGAACACCTTGGCCTGCAACCGCCGCATCCCCGACAGCCAGCGGTCGGGGTCGGCGGCGCGGCCCGCGTAGTAGTCGGCGACCTGCGGGTGGGGCAGGATCAGGAAGCGGCCGTCGGCCATCCCCGCCAGGACGGCGTCGGCGACCTCCTCGGGGGTGATCGCGTCCCCGGCCAGGATCGCCTTGCCCTGCGTCCCGCTCTCCTCCAGCAGGTTGGTGCGCACGCCCAGCGGGCACACGCACTGGACGGTGACCCCGCGGTCCCCGTAGGTCGCGGACATCCACTCGCCGAAGGAGAGGGCGGCGTGCTTGGTCACCGAGTAGGGGGCGCTGCCCAGCATGGTGAGCAGCCCGGCCGCCGACACGGTGCCGACGAAGTGGCCGCGGCCGCGCTCCAGCCAGCCGGGCAGCAGTTCGCGTGCGGCGCGCACGTGCGCCATCACGTTGACCTGCCAGGCCAGGTCCCAGTCGGACTCGGGGGCCTCGGGGCCGCCGCCGACGCCCACACCGGCGTTGGCGACGTACAGGTCGATGCCGCCCAGGTGGGCCGCGGCCTCGGCGACCAGGGAGGTGACCCCGGCCTCGCTCGCGGCGTCGCCGGGGACGGCCACCCCGCCGATCTCGGCGGCCACGGCCGCGGCGGCGTTGGCGTCGAGGTCGTTGACGACGACCCGGGCGCCGGCGGAGGCCAGCCGGCGGGCCAGGGCGGCGCCGATGCCGTTCCCGGCGCCGGTGACGACGGCGCCGATTCCGTTGAGGTCCATCACACGCCTCCGGTCAGGGTGATGCCGCCGTCCAGGACCAGGGTGCGCCCGGTGACCCAGGCCGCGTCGTCGGAGAGCAGGAAGGCGACGGCGCCCGCGACGTCCTCGGGGACGCCCAGGCGGTTCAGGGGGTACTGGGCGGCGACCTTCTCCTCGCGGCCCTCGTAGAGGGCGGCGGCGAACTTGGTCTTGACGACGGCCGGGGCCACCCCGTTGACCCGCACCGCGGGGGCGAGTTCCACGGCGAGTTCCTCGGTGATGTGGATGAGCATGGCCTTGGTGGCGCCGTAGAAGCCGATCCCGGGGGCGGGTTTGATCCCGGCGATGGAGGAGACGTTGACGATGGCGCCGCCGTGCTCGGCCATCCAGGCCTTGTACGCCTTCTGGACCCAGGAGATCGCGGAGAGGGCGTTGACCTCGAAGATCTTGCGGGCGGCGTCCAGGTCGAGGTCGACCATGCGCCCGTACACCGGGTTGATGCCGGTGTTGTTGACGAACAGGTCGACACTTCCGAAGGCTTCGAGGGTGGCGGCGATGGCCGCGTCCTGGTGCTCGGGGTCGTCGGCGCGGCCCGCGACGCCGATGGCGTGCTCGGGGCCGCCCAGGGACTCGACGGCCTCCTGGAGGGGCTCGGGCTTGCGCGCGGTGATGCACACGCGGGCGCCCTCGTCGACGAGGCGTTGCGCGATGCCCAGGCCGATGCCGCGGCTGGCACCGGTGACGATGGCGGTCCGGCCGCCGAACCGGGAAGTCATCACATTCTCCTTAGACCGACTGGTCGGTATGTTGCTGTGGACTCTATGCCCACGGCGAGCGCGCCGCAAGGGGCGCCCGGGGCGCGGGGGCGGGACAATGTCCCCTGCGGTCCGCGCAGGGCCGCCGCAGCCAGACACGAAAGGTTCCCGCCATGGCGACCGAAGTGGCCGACGCCCCCGAGAACAAGCGCTACGAGATCCGTGTCGACGGCGAGGTGGCCGGCTTCGCCGAGTACATCCTCACCGACGGGCTCATCACCTTCACCCACACCGAGATCGACCCCGGCCACGAGGGCCGGGGGCTGGGCGGGGCGCTGGTCCGCGCCGCCCTGGACGACGTGCGCGGCCGCGAGCTGGACGTGCTCCCGCTGTGCCCGTTCGTCAAGGGCTGGATCCAGCGCCACCCCGACTACGTGGACCTGGTGTACGGGGCCTCGGGGGGATGACGGGGGCCGGGGTGTCCGCGCGCCACCGCACGGGCACCCCTCCCTTTCGCGCCCCCCACCCGGGCGATTCGGACATTTCATGATCTACGCCGTCAAGGTGCCGCTTTCGGTCACCACGGATCCGGATGCCGCCGGGTCAGGCGGTGGGGTCGATCACGAGCTTGCCGATCGTCCCCCGCGAGCGCAGCGCCTCGTGCGCCTCGCGGGCCCGCGCCAGCGGGTGGACCCCGCCCGTGATCGTCCTCAGGTCGCCGTCGGCCACCAGCGTGAACATCTCCGCCATCGCCTGGCCCATGACGTCCCCCGGCAGCAGCCACACGTGCGGCAGCCACATGCCGGCCACCGTCGTGGAGAAGCGCATCAGGTTGGGCAGCTTGACCGGGGAGGGGAGCTCGCGCGAGGCCATGCCGTAGAAGGCCAGCCGGCCGAACGGGGCCAGGGCGCGCACGCTCTCGTCGGTGACCCGGCCGCCCACCATGTCCAGGACGACGTCCACCCGGCGGCCCTCGTTGGCCTCGATCAGCGCCGCGGTCATGTCCGGGGCGGCGGAGTCCACGACGGCGTCCGCGCCCAGTTCCAGGGCCAGGTCGCGCTTGTCGGCGCTGCTCGCCACCGCGATCACCCGGCCCGCCCCGAACAGCTTGGCCAGCTGGACGGCCAGGGTGCCCACCCCGCCCGCGGCGGCGTGCACCACTACGGACTCCCCGGGCTGCATGCGGGCGCTCTTGCGCAGCAGGACCCAGGCGGTGGCGCCCTGGACGACGAGCGCCAGGGCGGCCTCGTCGGAGACGCCCTCGGGGATGTCGTAGGCCATGTTCGGGTCGACCACGGCCTTCTCCGCGTAGCCGCCGCCGGTGGTCAGCGCGACGATCCGGCGGCCGTCGGAGGTGCGCCCGGCCACCTCCGAGCCCGGGACCAGGGGCAGGGTGGCGGGGGCCAGGTAGCTGTTCTCTGCCTGGTGGGTGTCGGCGTAGTTGACCCCGGCCCGGGTCACCTCCAGCAGGAGCTCGTGCGGTTTCGGCTCGGGGTCGGGGAGCTCGGTGAGGGTGAGGACCTCGGGTCCGCCGAACTCCGTGATCTGAATGGCGCGCATGGCGGGTCTCCGTTCGTCCGTGTCATACCGACCGGGTGGTATGTTACCCGCGAGTCGCCCCGATGTCGCCCCTTGGGCCCCGGGGTCTTGCGCCAAGTTACCTAACGCTGTTAGGTGTGGTGTGGGCCACAAGATGAGGAGAGTGCGGCAGTGACTGAGAACGTGGTGACGACGACCGGCGGCCGGGTCCGCGGCACGACCTCGCCCCGCTCCGCGGACGGAAGCGTCACCGTCCACCGGAGCATCCCCTACGCGGCCGCGCCCTTCGGCGAGCACCGGTTCGCCGCGCCCGCGCCCGCCGCGCCCTGGGACGGGGTCCGGGACCGCACCGTGTTCGGGCCGCCCGCACCCCAGCGCCCCCACCTCATCGGCGCCGCCGCCTGGTCGCCCGAGATGTCCGGCGACTGCCTCACCCTCAGCGTCTGGAGCTCCGCCCGCCCCGGCGACCGCGCCCCCGTCCTGGTGTGGATCCACGGCGGCGCCTACATCGTCGGCGCCTCCTCCGAGCCCTCCTACGACGGCACCCGGCTCGCCGAGAGCGGCCTGGTCGTGGTCGGCGTCAACTACCGCGTCGGCTTCGAGGGCTTCGGCCACGTCCCCGGCCGCCCCGACAACCGCGGCCTGCTGGACCAGATCGCCGCCCTGCGCTGGGTCCGCGACAACATCGAGGGCTTCGGCGGCGACCCCGGCAACGTCACCGTCGCCGGGGAGTCCGCCGGGGCCGGGTCGGTGGTGTGCCTGATGGCCGCCCCCGACGCGCGGGGCCTGTTCCGCCGCGCCGTCGCCCACAGCGTGCCCGGCGACATGATCACCACCGGCACCGCCCGGCTCGTCGCCGAGCGCGTCGCCGCGGCCGCGGGGGTCCCCTACGAGGCCGAGAGCCTGGCCGCGCTGTCGCCCGAGAAGGTACTGGACGCGGTCGACGCGGTCCTGGCCGACTCGCCCTCCGGCGGGTTCAAGCCCTTCACCTGCTTCACCCCCGTGGTCGGCGGGCCCGAGTTGCCCGAGGGGCCCCTGGAAGCGATCGCCCGCGGCGGGGCCGCCGGGGTCGACCTGCTCATCGGGCACAACGCCCACGAGTTCCGGCTGTTCACCGAACTGGGCCAGGAGGTGCGGATCGACGAGGAGGAGGTCCTGCACAAGCTGGTGTCCCGGCTGGGGCTGCGCGGGGACGCCCTGGAGGTGTACCGGGGCGCGCTGCCCGGGGCGCCGGTGCGCGAGCTGTTCAACGCGATCCAGAGCGACGCCATGTTCTGCGAGTACACCGCGCGGTTCGCCGAGGCGCACGTCCGCGGCGGCGGCCGCGCGTTCTTCTTCCGGTTCGCCGCCCCGAGCACCGTGCTCGGCGGCCGCCTGGGCGCCTGCCACGCCCTGGACCTGCCGTTCGCGTTCGGCAACCTGGACGGCGACTTCGGGGCGTTCCTGTTCGAGGGCGGGCCGGGGGAGGAGCACCACGCCCTGTCGGCGCGGATGGTCGCCGCCTGGCGCGACTTCGCCGCCACCGGCGACCCGGGCTGGCCCGTCTCGACGCCCGCGGCCCTCGTGGTCAAGGAGTGGAACACCCCCGACGTCCTGCATCCGGAGCTTCTCGCCCCGGCCCGGGCGGTGTGGGCGGACGTCTCCCTGGCCCCCAAGTAGCCGCCCGGCCCCGGTCCGGCCCCGATCCGGACCGGGGCCGGACACGGCGGTGCCCCGCCCCCTTTGCGGGGGCGGGGCACCTTTGCGTGTGAGCGTCGTGCCTAGCGGCCGAGCCCGGCGCGGCGCAGCGCGTCGGCCATCGCCCCCTGCGGGGCGGCGGACTGCCGACCGCCCCGATCGCCGCTGCCCCCGCCCCGGTTGCCGCCACGGTCGCGATTGCCGTTGCCGTTGCCGTTGCCGTTGCCGCGGCGCCGGTCGCCCTGGCCGCCGTTGCCGCCGCGCTCGCCGCGGTCCCCGCGGCGGTCCCGGCCGCCGCCCGCCGGGGCGTCGTCGGTGAGCCGCATGGTCAGCGAGATCCGCTTGCGCGGGATGTCTACGTCCTGCACCCTGACCTTGACGATGTCGCCCGGCTTGACGACCTCGCGCGGGTCCTGCACGAACTTGTCCGACATGGCCGACACGTGCACCAGGCCGTCCTGGTGGACGCCCACGTCGACGAACGCGCCGAACGCCGCCACGTTGGTGACCACGCCCTCCAGGATCATCCCCGGCTCCAGGTCGCCGAGCTTCTCCACGCCCTCCTTGAAGGTGGCGGTGGTGAACGCCGGACGCGGGTCGCGGCCGGGCTTGTCCAGCTCGGCGAGGATGTCGGTGACCGTGGGCAGGCCGAAGGTCTCGTCCACGAACTCCTGCGGGCGCACCTTGGACAGCACGTCCTTGTCACCGATGAGCGAGGGCAGGTCGGTCCCCACACGGTCCAGGATGCGGCGCACCACCGGGTAGGCCTCGGGGTGCACGGCCGAGGCGTCCAGCGGGTCGTCCCCGCCGGGCACCCGCAGGAAGCCCGCGCACTGCTCGAACGCCTTGGGGCCCAGGCGCGGCACCGACCGGAGCTGCTCGCGGCTGCGGAAGGGGCCGTTGGCGTCGCGGTGGGAGACGATGTTGCGGGCCAGGGTGGAGGTCACGCCCGACACCCGGGTCAGCAGCGGCACGGAGGCGGTGTTGACGTCCACGCCGACACCGTTCACGCAGTCCTCGACCACGGCGTCCAGGGAGCGCGACAGCTTCGCCTCGGCCAGGTCGTGCTGGTACTGGCCGACGCCGATCGACTTGGGGTCGATCTTGACCAGCTCGGCCAGCGGGTCCTGCAGGCGGCGGGCGATGGAGGCGGCGCCGCGCAGCGACACGTCCAGGTCGGGCAGTTCCTCGGAGGCGTAGGCGGAGGCCGAGTACACCGAGGCGCCCGCCTCGGAGACCATCACCTTGGTCAGGGACAGCTCGGGGTGGCGCTTGAGCAGGTCGGCGGCCAGCCGGTCGGTCTCGCGGGAGGCGGTGCCGTTGCCGATGGCGACCAGGTCGACCCGGTGGGCCTTGCACAGCCGGGCCAGCCGGTCGATGGAGCCGTCCCAGTCGTTGCGGGGGGCGTGCGGGTAGACGGTGTCGGTGGCGACGACCTTGCCGGTGGGGTCGCAGACGGCGACCTTGACGCCGGTGCGCAGGCCCGGGTCCAGGCCCAGGGTGGCGCGGGTCCCGGCGGGGGCGGCCAGCAGCAGGTCGCGCAGGTTGGCGGCGAACACGTTCACGCCGTCGTCCTCGGCCCGCTGCCACAGGCGCATCCGGACGTCGATGTCGAGCCGGACCAGGATGCGGGTGCGCCAGGCCCAGCGGACGGTGTCCTGGAGCCAGCGGTCGGCGGGGCGGCCGCGGTCCACGATGCCGAAGTGGTGGGCGATGGCGTTCTCGTAGGAGGTGCGCGGGACGGTGCCGTCGGGGTTCTCGGCGGGGGCGTCCTCGGGCTCCAGGGTGAGGGTGAGGACCTCCTCCTTCTCGCCCCGGTACATGGCCAGCACCCGGTGGGAGGGCAGGGCGGTGAGGGGTTCGGAGAAGTCGAAGTAGTCGGCGAACTTGGCGCCGGACTCCTCCTTGCCCTCGCGCACCGCGGAGATCAGGCGCCCCTTCTCCCACAGGCGTTCGCGCAGCAGGCCGGTGAGGTCGGCGTCCTCGGCGAACCGCTCCACGAGGATGGCGCGGGCGCCGTCCAGGGCGGCCTTGGTGTCGGCGACGCCCTTGTCGGCGTCGACGTAGGGGGCGGCGGTCTCCTGCGGGTCCAGGCCCGGGTCGCCGATCAGCGCCTGTGCGAGCGGTTCGAGCCCGGCCTCGCGGGCGATCTGCGCCTTGGTGCGGCGCTTGGGCTTGAAGGGGAGGTAGATGTCCTCCACGCGGGCCTTGGAGTCGGCCTCCAGGATGCTCCGCTCCAGGTCCTCGTCCAGCTTGCCCTGGGACCGGATCGACTCCAGGACGGCGGCCTTGCGCTCGTCGAGCTCCCGCAGGTAGCGCAGGCGCTCTTCCAGGGCGCGCAGCTGGGCGTCGTCCAGGGCGCCGGTCGCCTCCTTGCGGTAGCGGGCGATGAAGGGCACGGTCGACCCGCCGTCGAGGAGGTCGACGGCGGCCTTGACCTGGTGGGCTCCGACGCCGAGTTCTTCGGCGATGCGCTGGTCGATCGTGGGTGTCGCAAGGGTCGTCACTGGTGTGTGTCCACTCGTCGGGTGTTCGGTGCGGGCCCATTCTGGTGGCGCGGCCGGACATTGTCACCCCGGCCGCGCCCGCGGTCGGCGCAGGTCGCCGGTCCCGGATCCGGTCAGGGCGGGGCGAAGGCGGGTGAACGCGGCGTGCCGCGGGGCGGGGCGGCGCCTGCGTGCGGGGAACGGGGCGGTGGCGGGGAGGACGGGGTGCGGGGCCCGGGGTGCGGGGCCCGGCGTCAGCCCTCTCCGCCGAGGAGGTCCGGGGCGTAGTACTCGTCCAGGGGGACCGGTCCGCGGTAGCCCTGGCACATGCACTGGCGGCACGGCACCGCGTGCAGGTCAGAGCTATCAGGAAGGGGTGTCAGGTGCCTGAGAGGGTGCCTAACCCTCTCCGTCCTTCCCTTCACTCGTCAAGATCGTGTCCATCCGCTGTGCCCCCTCGGTGAGCACGGGCCTCAGCTCCCGACGATAGTAAGTCTCCGTGGTCACCGTCGTGGCATGTCCGGCGATGCGCGCGATCTCTTCGACCGGGACACCGTCCGCGGACATCAGGGAAACGAAGCTGTGCCGCAACTCCCGCAGCGTCCAGTTCGTCAGCCCTGCGCGCTTGAGGATCGGCAAGAACATCTTGTTCGTAGTGAAGCGCGTGTAGCGCTTCCCCAACGCAGTGCAGAACACCAGTCCTGCATCGTGCCAGTTCTCACCGGCCTTTGCCCGCAGCCGCTCCTGTTCCTGGCGGCGAGTCCGCAGGGCTTCAACCGCCAATTCTCCCAGGGCGAGTGTGCGTTTGCTCTTGCGGGTTTTGGTGTCACCGCCGACGCGGTCAGAGCGCCACACAGAGATCGACGGCGGGACAGGAGGGTTTGCTGCTGGATTCCCTTCCAGATCCACCATGTCCCATTCGAGTGCTCGGGCCTCCTCATTCCGGATCCCGGTCGTCAGCATCACCACGATGTACGGGTAAAGCGCGTAACCGCGTGCGGCGCTGATTAGCGCTCGCGCCTCAAGGAGCGTGAGTGACTTGCTGGGTCGGCCGCTCTGTCCTTCGGGTGCTTCCACGAGATCGGCGACGTTTCGAATGACCTTGCCGCGTTTCTGAGCTTGCTGGATCGCTGACCGGAGAATCCACAGAAGGCGCCGAAGGACCGATGTCGCCAGTACGTCGGCCCGGTCATCCAACCATTCTTCGACGTCCTCAGGCTCAAGGTCTCGAAGCTTGAGGCGGCCGATGGAATCCTTGATGTGAACCTTGAATTGTTGCCGGTACTGGGCCACCGTGTTCTCGGAACGGCCTTTTTTGGAGGTCCCGAGCCAGTCGTCAACGGCGTCTGAGACCGTGTACCGGGCGGAGGACTTGACTCCCGCATCGATTTCGTTGCGGAGTTTCCGGAGTTCGTTGCGAACCTCCGTCTTCGTTGCCCCGTAGACTTTCGGGCGGCGGCGCTTCCCTCGGGCATCGAATCCCAAGGAGATCGACCCGACATAGCACTTCTTTTCCTTATCCCAATGGATGCTTCCTTCTCCCCGACGCCCTCGGCGCTTCTTGCTTTCTTGAGGTTCATTTTCGTTGGTCATTGAATCTTTGTTCCTTTCCATGGCGGCGGATCCAAGAGCGGAGACG